>CAUUIH010000034.1:0-11967 GCA_963545165.1 uncultured Veillonella sp. | reverse complement strand
ATATAATATAATATATTATTTATTTAAATGAATTTCTGGCATATCTAGAAAACTAGGATATAAAAAATAATGTTCTGTTGTTGTCCCATAGTTTTTCATTTCCCAAACATAAGAATCTCCTGAACCATAATCTAGGCGATAGTTTCTATATCCAATTTTTTTAAAAGTACCCGTAATATAATCATCAGGTCTAGCCTTCAAATATCCCTTCCCTGCCCACAAATAATTGGTATCAAATGTCGCTTGAATAGAAGACATATTAGAGTACTTATTTCCATCCTGGTCTTTACTAATAATTAAGTTAATAGGACTCATATCATATTGTTCATCTGGATTATCTGACAAATAACTACCTACACCTTCTTTTTTTATATTAGCAATTGCTAAGCTCTCTGATCCCCAATCACTGGTAAATTTTCCAACTGGAATTATAAACCAATCTTCTTTAGTTCCATACTCTCCCTGTTTAAACTTAAGTGGCGTAGTCGTAGAATAATATGTTCCTGATATTGCTATATCACCACTAGTGTCAAATACATCAATTTTCCCTTTTACTTTTATAGGTCCATGACCATATCGAATATAATCATAATGACCTTCTGGCAAATCTTCTGCATTAATAACTCCATCTACAGATGTACCAATCTCCTCAAAACTTTTGTTGACAGAGATATTTACCCATCCTATTGTATCGTTAGTATTGTGTAATCCGATAGAATTAATCATTCCAGAAACACCCGTAGTCTCATTTGTGATGGATGCGGCTTGAGAGACTGTAGTACTACTAAATAATGCTATCCCCGCAGTAATAAATAGTATCTTTTTTAACATGTATTTACACCTCTTTTAATTAATTCGAATAGAGTAGTTTATCGTCTTAGATTTAACTTCTTTTTCATTTTTTTCGTTTTTACTATATCGTTCTACTACGATGTTGTTATTACGTCTTACTTTCTCTAGCATTTTATTACGAACTATTAGGTCATTGTCTCTGCTATGGTTGCCATTCCAGAATGCAACTTTACTATTAGCTAATCTGTACATAATTTGCCCATATGGCTCTCCAGAACTATGTTCAGACTTATTATACCCAATATCAACAGCTACCCTTGGGGTTAATTGAACTTCAGCGCCTAATTTTACGCCTCTCTTATCTACATCGTGTTTAAAGTCCCAATGATAAACATTTGCATACACACGTGCATAGGCTGCATTCTTAAATGTCGTAGCATACTCAATATCATAGCCATTAACTACTTTTTCAAATACATGTGCAGCCGCATCAACCTCTTTTTCTCCGGAAAGGCCTTTATATAAGTTAGCTCGTAATTCACTTTGCCCATGTAATGTTTCAAGGCCTAGACTAATTCTTTTATGATGTTCTTTAAATCCATAGTCATAAAATGTATTTACACCGTACATTGTTCTGTCGTCATTTGTTAGATGTCGATAACCAACCCCTACATTACCAGTAGTACCAATATCCGCAGTATTAGAAAGACGCGTTTGTAAAAAAATTAGATTATTTTTATGATTTGTATAATCTGTCAATGGGTGAATCATTTCTACGGAATATAATGGTTTCCAATTTTTTTGAAAGCCAACATTCACACTAGTTCTAGATAGCCAGGTATTAGCATCATTTTGTTTCACTGATGCAGATATAATACTTGTCAAAATATTCCCTGCTGCCGCTTGTTGATTCACTGTCGTGCTAGCGTTTGCTATTGTTGTTACTGTTGCAATACTAAGCGCACATAAAAATAGCATTTTTCTCTTCATTTAATCCATTCCTCCCTAATTTTGTAATAGAATTCTTTATAACTACTCATACCACAGCTTTTTTTCTTGGTCTGAGAATGTTAACAGTTCCGCCACTTCTATTTTAAGTGCCTTCGAGATATCTAATAAGATAGATACAGATATGTTTGAATTATATTTTCCACGCTCTAATCGGCTTAATGTGCTTTCACTTATATTTACTAAATTTGCTAATTGAATTTGTGTCAGATTACGAAGCGATCTATAATAGGCAACCTTAGCTCCAATTTGCCTAAATATGATGTCTTTCTTGATATCCACCCTATTACCTCTTTTCCTTTTATCATGTACAATTATCTCATTTTTTTAAACATTTTTTATAGGCTAATTTCACCCAAAAACCGCCTAATATTGACTAGTTATAATACAATGTTCATAAAGAATATACACTATTAAAAAGACATATTTTGTCATTGTCTATAAAATTTCATTTATCACAATGCAAAAAAAGACCACCCCTCACAGTTACCTGCAAGAAGTAGTCGCTTCGCTATGTATTATCTAGTTGTAAAGTGCTATACTAAACTTAGAGCAATTGATGTTGCCCTTATGGGCGATATGCGTTTGGCTCATCTCTTAGTAGAATTCGGATTTACTTGTTAAATCCCCTCGAAAGGAGGTGAGTGCCATGACTGTATTTGAAGCTTTAATGATCGCATTAACTTCATGTACCTTAGTGGTACTTTTAATCACATGTATTGTCATGATCATAGCATTGATCAAGTAATATATAAGTTTAAAGGCCTAACGTATATGTAGAGTATAGCCGTACTCTGCACGTTAGGCCTCATCTTTTAGGCGAGATGAGCTTGACGCTGTTAGACATCAATTGCTCTTCTTATGTATATAATAAAATATTGACCTGTAAAAGTCAACATCCCTAGGCCGCCACCTAGGGATGTTTGCTATATGTACATTTCACAAAATCTAGCTATATATTAGCATTTTTAGTAAAAATCTACAATATAATGTTTACGCTTCTGCCCATTCTGTATGGAATGTACCTTCTTTGTCTGTACGTTCGTAGGTATGAGCACCGAAGAAGTCACGTTGTCCTTGGATTAGGTTCGCTGGCAACACGCCACGACGATAGGAATCGAAGTAATCTAAGGATGCGCTGAAAGCAGGTGTTGGGATACCATAGCGTTTCGCTGCAATAATTGCTTCACGCCATTTTGCTTGGTGTGTTTGCAATGCTTTTGCGAAGAATGGATCTAGCATCAAATTATTCAAATCTGGGTTATTAGTGAACGCTTTTTTAATGTCTTCTAAGAAAGCTGCACGGATAATGCAACCACCACGCCATAATAAAGCCATATCACCGAAGTTGATATTCCAGTTATATTCTTTTGCTGCTGCTTTAATCAATGCAAAACCTTGTGCATAGGAGCAAATTTTGGACGCATATAACGCTGAATGAATAGCGTCTACTAAAGCTTCTTTATCGCCTTCAAAGACTTCTGTAGGTCCTGCTAATACTGGTTCTGCCAATACACGTTCAGATTTGTAAGCAGACATAGCGCGAGCAAATACGGCTTCCGCAATAGTTGGAATTGGCACGCCAAGGTCTAAGCCTTCTTGGCTAGTCCATTTACCAGTACCTTTTTGACCAGCTTTGTCCAAGATTTTTTCCACCAACGGAGTTCCATCAGTATCTTTTACTTTCATAATCTTAGCAGTGATTTCGATAAGGTAAGAATCTAATAATCCTGTGTTCCATTTCGCAAATACATCGCCGATTTCATCATCGCTCATGCGAAGTAGTTCTTTCATCATGAAGTAGGCTTCGGAAATTAATTGCATATCACCGTATTCGATACCGTTATGCACCATTTTTACATAATGGCCAGCACCGTTATCGCCCACATATGTACAGCAAGGGCCATCTGCTACTTGTGCCGCAATGGATGTAAAGATAGGCGCTAATTCGTTGTAAGACGCTTCGTTACCGCCTGGCATCAAGCTTGGGCCATTCAAGGCTCCTTCTTCACCACCGGACACACCAACGCCTAAGAAACGAAATCCTTTGGATTCTAAGTATTTTGTACGACGGATCGTATCTGGGTAATGGGAGTTACCGCCATCGATTAAAGTATCACCTTGGTCTAAATATGGCAAGAACGCTTCGATCATGTCGTCTACAGGTTGACCTGCTTTCACCAAGAACATGATTTTACGAGGTTTTTCTAACATCGCTACAAACTCTTCTGGTGTATGAGCTCCGCCGATTGTTCCTTCATGGCTATAGTTGGCTACAAAATCGTCTGTTTTTTGTGGTGTACGGTTGTACACAGCAATGCTGAATCCATGACGGGCAATGTTGCGGGCCAAGTTTTGTCCCATAACAGCCAAACCGACTAGACCAAATTGATATAATTTTTCACTCATCGTCATACCTCTTTCTTGATTGACTACCGTGTGTGAGCTTGTTCTTCTTTCAAACGAGCCAACATCACTGATGAACTAAACATAATAACACCTGCAATGACGGTTGCCAAAGCTAGGTTTTCTCCGAAGACGATAAATCCCCAGAAGGAGTTAAAGAATACCCCTACATATTGCATAAATTGCGCCACCACCGCATTCGTTGCTACAAAGGCTCCTGTTAGGAAGAACTGTGCCACTACGGAAATGGCGCCAATAACCCCTAAATAGAGAGCTTGCGTTGCGTTAGGCCACACAAAATCTGGTATCATTACGATGCCGCCTACTAGCATGGTGGTGACTAAGAAATAAAACATGATTTCATAGGAACTATGTCCACCTTTTAAGCTAATTGTACGAATCGTTGTATACGCCGCTGCCGATAAGGCCGCCCCTGCTATGGCAATGAAAGAATACCAATGCAATCCTGATAAATTCCAAGGTTGAATCATATACACAACAGCCAAGAAGATTAATCCTAGCCATTTAGCAGATCCATTGGGCAATTTTTCTTTCAATACAATGTTACTGAAAATCAGCACGAATATGCCTGACAGTTGGAATAAAATAGACGCATCTGCCATGGACATATAGACTAGAGCAATAAAATTGCTCAAATTTCCTAGCCCCCCAAAGATACCTCGCAAGGTTAATAACCCTCGATGTTCTGTGGAAAAGGAAATCCCTTTTTGTCGCATCACTATGAGTACGGCAATTGTTCCTATCAATCCTCTGAAAAATGTCACCTCTGCTGCAGGCATGCCATCGCCTAAAAGTTTCACGAACAAATTCATGACACTGAACGCGAAGGATGACATGAGGGAAAAGAAAAATGCTTGTACCATAGGTCACCTACTGTTTGAAAGTATCCACAAAGGATAGAATTTCTTCTTTCATAGATTCTTTCGGAATCACCTTGGTGAAACGCAATGGTTTATGTTGTAACTCCGCCAGTTGTTTTGGACAACCTACGCCTGTAACAGCAGAAATATTGTCTAAGCTTTCGTATGGAGTCGCACCTACTTTGATATCTAAGGCTTCACAAATCGGTGTTGGGAATTTGAACGGATGCGCCGTAGAGGCAATCACCGTGTGACGATGACCATCTTCTGGGTGGGCTTCCAACTCTTTCATGTATGCACCCATCGCTACCGCTGTGTGCGGATCCATCACATAGCCATAGGAATTGTACACTTGCTCGATTACAGCTTTTGTCATTTCATCATCTACATAAGCACCAGCAAACTCTTTTTGCACCGCTTGTAGTTCTTCTGGGGTGACAGAGAATTTTCCTTCTGCTTTCAACGCTTTCATACGTTGTGCCGTCAATTCTGCATTTTCACCGCTCACATAATAGATGAAACGTTCAAAGTTAGAACTCTCTAAAATATCCATAGACGGGGAAATTGTTGTATAGAAGGGGCGATTCATATCGTAAGTTCCAGTGCTGAAGAAATCTGCGAGCACATTGTTTTGGTTTGATGCACAGATCAATTTGCCCACTGGAATCCCCATGCGTTTTGCATAGTACGCCGCCAAAATATTGCCAAAGTTACCTGTTGGCACCACTACGTTGAACACTTCATCTTCGTGGATCGCACCGGTGTTCACTAACTCCGCATAAGCAGCCACATAGTACACCACTTGTGGTGCTAAACGACCAATATTAATGGAGTTTGCAGAAGAGAATTTCACACCTTTCGCTGCCACTTCCTTCGCCACATCAGCATCCACAAATAGACGTTTCAAGAATTGTTGCGCATCATCAAAGTTACCTTCGATAGCTGTCACGTTAACGTTCTCGCCTTCTTGCTTTTGCATTTGCTCCTGTTGCATAGGGCTAACGCCATCTGTAGGGAAGAACACTTGAATGTGCGTTCCTGGCACATCTTTGAACCCTTCTAAGGCTGCTTTCCCTGTATCACCAGAGGTAGCTGTCAAAATTAACACGTCTTTTGTTTCTTTCTCTGCTTTCTTTGCTGCTACTAGCAAGTATGGGAACAAGGATAGTGCCATATCCTTAAAAGCTTGCGTACGACCGTGGAACAATTCCAATACAGACACGCGCTCCAACAAGGAATGCATAGGCGCCATATCTGGTGTATCAAAGTTCACCGTATTATAAGCACTGCGAATCATCGTTTCTAATTCTGCTTCTGTGAAAGTCGTAAATAACTTACTCAACACAACCAGTGCAATTTCTTCATAGGTTTTATCTGCTACATCTTGGTAGGAAAGGCATTTCTCCGGAAATGTTTCTGGCACATATAATCCACCATCACTTGCCAATCCATTGAGCAATGCAAAGGTTTCGCTCACCGTTTCATGACTACGCGTACTTGTATACTTCATTCTTTCATCCTTTATGTTTCACAATATATTGTATTATCTTCATTCATTATAAATTAATGCTATCCATTTAGCAAGAAAAGGCGTACTTCAATCTCAATTATGATAATTAGTAATAAAAGTTACATTTATACCTTTCTAATTACAAAATAGTCATACCTATTCATCTTATTCTTGACATGGAAAAACCAAAAGAGTACAATACACACATACAATCAAACATTCGGGAATAGGTGCGAAAGCATAATAGAGAAGCCAGTTAAAGTCTGGCACGGTCCCGCCACTGTAAAGCAGAGCAAATCCAAATTATGTCACTGGGAAACTGGGAAGGCTGGAGGCGCGTTGAAGCTGAGTCAGGAGAACTGCCTATTCATCATTCACCACTTGACCTACGAGAGATAGGGAGGAGAATCAAAGGCCTTTTTCTGATACTCCAAAACGCAAGAAAAAGGATTTTTTATTGTAATATGCGTTGTATGGGATACGTCACATATTGATGATCGCCTTATCATGGCCAAGTGAATTTACCATTATGGTATTAGCACTCAAAGTGTTGATATAGTTGTCATGATTTTGTATGGGCGTACATCATCATCCTAAAAAGAACCTGCCGGCGGGCAGGTTCTTTTTTTACTGTCAACACTAAATAGGGAGACCACTCACACAAGAGTAGTCTCCCTTATTTTTATCATATTCTATTTTCTCTACTATCGTCATCGCCTTTGACATGGTACAATACAATTGCATAGGGGATTCCGGCCCCTTGTATCATGCCCTCAAAAGCGATATGCGTGTCCAGCGCTTCCTTTAGAGGGTTTTTTCTTTGTCCATATACATAGCTTTGAAGTCTTCATAATCTTCTACCATATAATCTGGCATACGAGATAAAGCTTTTTCTTGGATCCATTCTGGGATACCATAATAGGCCCCTGCTACGACACCAACAATAGCCCCTAATGTATCACAATCACCGCCGATGTACATCACGTTGCGGATAGCCGATTCATAATCTTCACTTTCAAAGAAACATTGCATGCCTTCTGGCACTGTTTTTTGACAACTTAGCTCAAACTTATACGTCTTGTGCAGTTCCTCCACGCTGTACTCTCCAGGATAATAAGAGCGCACCATCGCTTGGATTTCTTCTTTCGTGGCTCCATGAAGTGCTTTAAACACAGCTAAGGCTGTCACCTCTCCACCTTTTAATCCTTCCTGATCATTGTGGGTAGTACCTGTTATAATTTGGCTCAACAATTTGACTTCTATTTCACTATTCGCTACATATGCTACAGGGCTAATACGCATAGCTGCTCCATTACCCCAACTACCATATGGTTCAGTCACATCAGATAAGCCCCATTGAAAGAATTTAGCTCCAAATCCGCCCATCGGCAATGGATTAGAAAGAAAATATTCTTTCATACGATACACCGTAGCTCGTTGTAATTGTGTCCCCCTTCCTTTTACATCAATCAAAGCTCGTGCAATGGCACATGTTAAAATCGAATCATCTGTAGGCTCACAAGCCTCTGACAAAAACTCGAAGTCTCTGCTTTTGATATTATTGAACTCATAAATTGAGCCCGCCATATCTCCAATGATTGCTCCTAACATAGAACTCCTTTCCGGTGTTTCCACCAAACTCATTGCGGTAATAACATAGATGTATGCAAAAATTATATACCTCTGCGTTTTTCCTACAATATACCTCGTTATATCTATTGATATAACTGAATTGTTACCATTATACACTATGTCTTTTTAAGAGACAATCCCCTCTGATACCTATAGACATACTAAGTATATAATGATAAAATAATATGTTATCATCTATTATATCATATGGGTAAGTTAGTTTTGGGAGGCAGTATGTCTTTATTTTCGATGATTAAACATTTTCTGCTTGTGGCCGCCCCCGTCATTGCTACACAGTTCTCTATCATCGCTGGTAGCTTCGTAGCCGTCACATTAACAGGCCAATACAGCACTGTGGATTTGGCTGCTATAGGGATAGGCTACAATTTATGGGTAGCCGCCTTTTTTGGTCTCTCCGGTATTCTCCTTGGTGTTACACCTATTATCTCTCACGCCTTAGGAGCTAAGAAATTAGAATCCATAGCCTCTTCTATGTGGCAAAACATCTATTTAGGACTTACATTTGCAACTGTTCTTATACTCGCCACTTTACTCGGTTTATCTCCTTTATTAGATATATTGGGATTAGAACCAGCTGCAAAATCCGTTTGCATACAGTATATGAACGCTATGTGTGTAGCCTTTCCAGCTATGATGATTATGTCTGGATTCCGATACATTGTCGATGCCCACGGAAATACACGCTACTCTTTATACATCATTGGTAGTAGCGTTTTGCTTCAGTCTATTTTTAATGTATTATTCATACAAGGTTATGGTCCTTTCCCGGCTCTCGGTGGGTTTGGCGCTGGTATTTCTACAGCTATCGCCTATTGGTATATGATGCTATGCTTTCTTGGGTTGATTACATTTCATAAGAACTTTAAGCACTATCGGTTTTGGTCATCTTTTACTGGACCTAGTTGGATATTGATTCGTGACCAGTTGGCATTAGGCATTCCTATCGGTTTGTCTATCTTTGCAGAAATCAGCATTTTCAGTGCCGCTGGCATTGCCATGACTAAGTTTGGTACAGAAATTATTGCCGCCCATCAAGCGGCCGCTAGTTTCCTAGGCTTAACATTTTCTTTCCCTCTTAGTTTAAGTATGGCAGCCACCATTGTCATCGCCTATGAGTTAGGAGCCAAACGATATCAAAATGCTATCACATACACGTGGATCACTCGTGGAGTAGCAATTTGTATCGCTCTTGGTATTGGGACTTATTCCTTTACACACATCGAATTTTTAGCAGATCTGTACACCAAAGAAGATCATATGATTCCTCTCATTGAAAGTTTCATATCCTATGCCGTATTTTTCACGATCATCGATGCTGTAGGCACCCCTTTACAAGGAGTGCTTCGAGCCTATCGTGATGTAACTAGCGTTTCTGTAATTACCATAGGCACTTATTGGGGCGTCACCGTACCTGTGGCATACCTTTGTTACTTATTCACAGACTTCGGACCTTATTCCGTTTGGATTGGATTATTAACAAGTACATCCTCTGCAGCTCTATGCTACATGTATCGATTACGAAAAGTGCAGAAACAACTATTAGACATATAACTACACCTCTACGGGGCTGTTCTTAGAACGGCTCCGTTTTTTTGCTTTGACATATTTTTATAAATACTATAGAATATAGTGATACATTTTAAAATACTATTGTTATGTTAGAAAACAAGGAGCTCCAATGGCTACTATAAATTCAAATTACGAAAACTTACAAGGTTCTTATTTATTCGCAAATATTGCTCGCAAAGTGGAAACTTTCAAAGAAAGTCATCCTGAAGCAGACATCATTCGCCTTGGTATTGGTGATGTAACACGCCCTCTTGTGCCAGCTGTAATTGAAGCTATGCACGCTGCAGTGGAAGAAATGGGTTCTGCCGATACATTCCGAGGTTATGGTCCTGAGCAAGGCTACGATTTCTTACGTAATGCTATTGCTGAAGGAGATTATGCTCCGTTGGGTATTACGATTCAACCTGATGAAATCTTCGTATCCGACGGCGCTAAATCTGACGTGGGCAATATCCAAGAAATTTTCTCCGAAGATAATATCATTGCTATCACTGATCCTGTATACCCTGTATACCTAGACTCCAATGTCATGGGCGGTCGTACTGGCAAAGCTATCGATGGCATCTATGAAAAAGTAGTATACTTACCAACTAATGCAGAGAATAACTTCTCTCCAGATTTCCCAAAAGAACGTGTAGACATCGTCTATCTTTGCTGCCCTAACAACCCAACTGGCACCGTATTAAGTCGTGCTCGCTTGGCAGAATGGGTACAATGGTGTAAAGACAATGAAGCTATTTTGATGTTCGACTCTGCTTATGAAGCTTTCATTACCTCCACTGATACAGTGCGCTCTATCTATGAAATCGAAGGTGCTCGCGAAGTAGCTATCGAATTCCGTTCTTTCTCTAAAACAGCTGGTTTCACTGGCACTCGTTGTGCATACACAGTAGTTCCTCATGAAGTTACTGCTAACAATGCAGAAGGCAAACGTGTTCCTTTAAATCCAATGTGGAATCGTCGTCAAACCACAAAATTCAATGGTGTTCCTTATATCATCCAACGTGGTGCAGCTGCTGTGTATACACCAGAAGGTCGTGCACAAATTAAAGAACACATCGCTTACTACATGGAAAATGCTCGCATCATTCGTGAAGGTTTAGAAGCCATTGGTCTTACTGTCTTTGGTGGTGTCGATGCTCCATACATTTGGATTCAAGCACCGAAAGGCATGACTAGTTGGGACTTGTTCGATACCTTATTAGAAAAGGTACATATTGTCAGCACTCCTGGCTCCGGCTTTGGTCCTGAAGGCGAAGGCTATTTACGTCTCACTGCATTTGGTAGCCGCGAAAATACGATTCGTGCTGTAGATCGCATTAAAACGCTACAATTCTAATATTCCCCTTTTCTCTATGGGAATTTTTCGCTATAATGATACATGTGAAAATAGTGGGTATAGTTCCCTCTATTGTATGTCATCATATACTGTAATCTTTCATTACAGTTCGTTATAGTTTTAATGAAAGTATCAACTTTCACGAAAGGAAGTAACATGAGCAACATTCGTATTGGTATCGTTGGATACGGCAACCTTGGTCGCGGTGTAGAAGCGGCTGTAGCATTACAACCAGATATGGAATTAGTAGGCGTATTCTCTCGCCGTTCTTGTTTACAAACGGTTAGTGGTGTGCCTAGCTACACGATGGAAGAAGTCGAATCTTTCAAAGGCAAAATTGACGTAATGGTATTATGCGGCGGTAGTGCTACAGATTTAATCGATCAAACACCTGCTATTGCAGCGCATTTCAATGTGATCGATAGTTTCGATACACATGCTCGTATTCCTGAGCATTTTGAAAACGTTCGTAAAGTAGCACAAGAAGCTGGTACTGCAGCGCTTATCTCTTGCGGATGGGACCCAGGCATGTTCTCCTTGCAACGTGTATACGCTGAAAGCATCTTGCCACAAGGCGATTCCTACACATTCTGGGGTCGTGGTGTATCTCAAGGTCATTCCGATGCGATCCGTCGTATCGAAGGCGTCGCTGATGCCCGCCAATACACTGTGCCTAAACAAGACATCATCTCTGCTATCCGCAATGGTGAAACACCAGAAGTGACAGCTACTTCTTCTCACCTTCGCGAATGCTATGTGGTATTAAAAGAAGGCGCTGATGCAGCTCGCATCGAAAACGAAATCAAAAC
>CAUUIH010000033.1:0-12040 GCA_963545165.1 uncultured Veillonella sp. | reverse complement strand
ACTAGTATATTCTTTCATGAACATCGTCCTCCTTTACAGCCGAAAACAGTCTATTACTTAAGTAATTCTACGCAAACAAGAAAACTCCTTTTAAAAATCGCAAGATAGTCATACAAATTACTCATACCTCGTTACTTCTCTACTAAGCTAAAATTTTGCTAGGTAAATTCTATAGTTTATGGTATTCTAATAGATATATGTCATTTCAGAGTATACATGGGAAGGGAGTTATATAGTATGAAAGACAATGAATCAAAGACGTCATTGCATCGAGGTTTGAAAAGCCGTCATATGCAAATGATTGCTTTAGGAGCCTCTGTGGGGACAGGCCTCTTCTACGGATCCGCTCCGACAATACAATTAGTAGGACCAGGTGTTATTTTCTCCTATTTATTAACTGGTATCTTTATTTTCTTTTTAATGCGTATGCTAGGAGAAATGTCAGTTCGTGAACCTGTGTCCGGTTCCTTTACTTATTTTGCAAGCAAATATTGGTCTTCCTTTGCAGGCTATTTATCTGGTTGGAATTACTGGATCGTGTACATGCTTGCTAGCATGGCAGAGCTGGCTGCCATTTCAGTCTACTTAGATTTTTGGTTACCCGGTATTCCACACTGGATTACAACACTAGTTTGTATTACATTAGTGACAGTAATTAATCTCATCAATGTACGTGCCTATGGAGAAGTGGAATTTTTTGCTTCACTCATTAAAGTAGTTGCCATCATTGCCATGATTGGCTTCGGCATCTTCCTCATTTTCTTTGGAGATATGGGTACATTCCCGCAAAACTTCTCCAACCTTTGGATTCATGGTGGATTCTTCCCGAATGGTGCCTATGGTTTCATTGCCTCTATCGCGGTAGTTATGTTCTCCTTTGGTGGGGTGGAACTCATTGGCATTACCGCTGGGGAAGCTGAAAATCCTGAAAAAACATTACCAAAAGCGATTAACGAGTTATTAGCTCGTATCCTCATTTTCTATGTTGGTACGATGACTGTCATCATGGCATTATCTCCATGGAATGAATTAGGTACTCATGCGAGTCCATTTGTTCAAATCTTTACGAATATCGGTATTCCAGCAGCAGCACATATCTTAAACTTCGTTGTTGTCGTCGCTGCCTTATCTGTGTACAATAGCTTACTATACAGTAACGCTCGTATTTTGCACAGTATGGCATTATCTGGTGATGCTCCTAAAATTTTCAAGAACTTAACAGCTACAGGAGTGCCATTGATTGCTACCTTGTTCTGTGCCGCCCTAGCCTTGATTGTTGTATTCTTAACATACATCTTCCCAAGTGCTAGCGACGTATTCTTGCAATTGTTGGCAATTATCGTAGCTGGTTTGATTATTGCATGGTTCATCATTCCAGTAACACATCTTAAATTCCGCAAGCGTTTCACTCGTGAAGGTCGCCTTGATGAATTAAAGTTCAAATCCATTTTATATCCGTTCACAAACTACTTCTGCTTTGCTTTCATCGCTATGGCAGTAGGCGTTATGTTAACAATGGATTCCATGCGCACATCCATCTACATCATTCCAGTGTGGATCGGTGCTCTCTACATTGCGTACAAACTTAAGAAAAAATAATATGGTATTTAAAAAGGATAGCTAAGCATATGCTCGGCTATCCTTTTCTTGCATCATAATTAGTATGAATATGTATGTTTAGTATGATTTGAGTATATCTATATTTAATTTAAAGTGTAACACTTTTCCCACCTTGGTAACCACTAAATGATCTGATGGGATTTCTTTTAATTTACTATCTAAAGTTCGTTTACTCTTACCGATCTCTGCTACAATTTCATCCTTGGTAGCACCTGAAAAGAGAGAAAACATACTCGCTTGTAATGCTACCAAATAAATATCTTGTATCACTTGATCTGTAATTTGGTTCTTTTCTATAAATCTTTCTAATTTCTTTTCCGCTTCACCTAAACGGTTCACCCTCGTTACTAATAACTCTTTTGCATTTTTTATCGTTGTTTCTAAAAGAGTTAAAAATTCAATGATAAAATATGTCAAATCTCCACGATTATGTTCCGAGTTTGTTATCATAAAAGCATCATAGTATTTCTTTTGATTATCTTTTATCACTTTAGATAATCGTAAGCCAATCAATGGATGATATTCACGAGAAATATAATAGGAAGAAACAATTCTAGATGTACGACCATTCCCGTCATAAAATGGATGAATATAACCAAATAAGTAATGATATATAGCCACTCGAATTGGTACCTCAATCGTACTGTCATTGAGTATACCAAGAGCTTCCGTCATCGTATCAATGATAGCCGTCTCTGGAAATAATCCTTGATGAATAATCTTATCTGCTCCTGTTTTTACATCTACACTCTCTGCACGAAACAATGTTCCATCAGGACGATCTTCCACTTGAATTTCTTCCCCTAAAAAAGAATCATAAAAATCACGCAATTCTTCACAGGATTCGATTGATAAATGATTATGATCAACTTCTAATACTTGTTTATACTTTTCAATAATGCTGTGAAAGCGCAATGGTTTATTCCTATTAAAATACTCTAAGGATTCTTTAATTTCTCGGCGGCTACTACGAACTCCTTCAATATCATTACTTGATTTAATCTCATCAACTAGAAAACTATTCATGAGATGATTCAACAATACATTTGGCAATGGCTGAATGACTTCTAAAAACGTGACAACGTCCCGATATATGTTTAATACTAATGTCATCATTTCTGGGGCATAACAAAAAAATGCTGGAAACGATTGCTTTCTATTATATTCTTTAATTTCAATGGGTAAATGAACGGTAAATTCGTTATTAAATCGCTCTTCGTATCTCGCGTTCCAATCTTCTTCCGATTTTCTATATAATTTGTACAAAGATTCATATTTCATAAGGGCCTCAATTTTATACACTATATGGGTATCATTTCGCTGAAAGTAACGTATCATTTTTATATACTTTCAATAGAAATATCTACTATTTTTGCAAATAAAATTTCCTTCAATGGAAAAAATCCCTATTTTTGCAAACGAAAACAGCTATCTTTGTGTTCCATAGTACTATATTTTTGTCCTTTCTACAAGAAACAATTATCCACACAATTTGTCTAAGCCTTTTCAGATATGATACTATACTAGTGATATATCCGTTTATATTTACGAGGTAGCACCATGGCATGGCTAGAAATAACACTCACTACGACGCATGAGGCGTCTGAACTCATGACAGATACATTACTCGCATTAGGCGCAGAAGGTGTTTATACAGAGGACCCTTACGAGTTTGACCAATTGACCGATGATGGATTCGGTATCATCAAACCAAACCGTGAGGAACTCTACGATTCATCGGATGTCATTGTGAAAGCCTATATAGACCCAGAGTTATATCCTGCAACAGAGTTACAATCCCTTATCGAAAGCGAGCTACAGCAGTTACAAAGTACTTTCACCATGGATTTCGGTCCACTCAATCTATCGATTACTATGGCGGACGAATCGGGCTGGGACGATTGGAAAACGCAGTATCCGCCTATTCCTGTGACGGAGCATCTAACCATCATTCCAGATTGGGCAGACTATCCCCCTCGTGAGGACGAACGCTGCATCCGCATCGAACCAGGCATCGCCTTTGGCACCGGTGACCATCCTACCACACGCTTAGCGATTCAAGCGATGGCACAGTATCTCGCTCCTGACAGCACAGTCTTTGATGTAGGAACAGGGTCAGGCATCATCGCTCTATCCGCTGGTGCTCTTGGCGCTCGTTCTGTGACTGCTTTCGACCTCGATGAAAGCGCCACCACTAATGCACAACACCACGTACAGCTAAATCAACTAGAGTCCGTGGTGCAAGTAAAAGTGAACAATCTATTAGAAGGCATAACAAACACCGCCTCCCTCATCGTAGCGAATATTATTACACCTATCTTGCTACGTTTACTAACCGATGCCTACCGTTGTTTAGATCCGAAGGGAGTATTCATCATGAGTGGCATCCAAGCAGGCGAAGAGCAGACACTCATCGAAGCAGCTTCAGCCGTTGGATTTATCAATCTGTCTACCACCACAGAGGATAACTGGGTTTGTATTACCTGTCATAAATAAAAGCACGATTCTAATATTTGCACGCAAAAAAACGCGATTATGCACACGATTTTAGTTTTCGTGCTTTTTTCGCGTTTTTTATATCATATCTATTATAGTAAGGGCTACTATTGTGATTTCACCAAATAATTTATATTAATAACTACATTTATAACTATGTAGCAATGCACGACTGTTATACTTCTACCACAATTTGCTCACCTGTTTGCATATGGTAATACACTAAGCGATAGGCTCTCAGTACAAATGTTTTTGCCGGAACTTGTAAAGGTCTGCTTCCCTGCATCATATCCGACTCTGAGACTTCTTTGTCCAGTATTGCAGAAGCTGTTATATCATCCCCCGACAATCTTTCACTACTAGCATACAAAGGGTCATATACCAAGGGATGCCCTATATGCGCCATACTCACCCGAATCTGATGTGTCTTGCCTGTCCACAAGCGAATGCGCACATCTGTTGTATCTTGCGCCGCATCATAGTGTAGCACTTCATATTCCGTTTTGGTCATGACTCCCTCTGGATGCACCTCTTGGTGGATGCCATCTGCACTTTTGCGGATAGGGAGTTCTAATATCTCATGCTGTTCTATCAATCGACCTTGTACCGTCGCTCTATACCATTTTTCCAAACGATTATCGTCCATCTGTAATTGGTAAAAATGTTGTGCCAATCCATGCTTCGCTACTACTACCAACCCCGATGTATCACGATCTAAGCGATTTAAAAATCGTACTTTTCCGTAGATTTTATGTATTTTAAAATAGTGCGCTACCCCATTCGCTAAGGATACCTGATCTTTCGAGTTCATCGTAATCCCTGATGGTTTATCTACAATGAGAATATCTTCATCTTCATAGGCGATTGCTAAGGGCATGTCTACTGGGTCATGGTCGATACGCTCTTTCAGAGGAATAATTTCTAATACCATCCCCTCTGAAAGTTCCGATTTCGCTGTACAAATCTGTCCATCTAACAGGACACCTTTCCCTGCAAAAAGTTCTTTCATCGTTTTACGTGGGAATTGATGCGTATCTAGCCATTCTCCTACCGTCTTTGCAGATATATTTTCAATTGTATATGTTAAGGTTCGTCTATCTTTCATAAGTTTCCTATGTCATTAAATTTTGTATAACTTTGGTATATCATATGATACGTTTATCACACTGATACGACAAAAGTTGTTCCACAGTTTCTAAGCAGTTCTTTTTATATATTTTACCACATCTGACCTTATAAAACGGCGCTACTTAGCAAATGTATTAGAGATATTACATATTTTATTTCATCAGTTCTGTACATTCTTATGATATCATGTATCATCGAATACTAGGCACCGCAACAAAGAAATAGAATAGCCAATTATAAAGACAATTATATTTACCTTCTGTACCAAATATACTATTCTATATATAAAGAAGTGCAAAACGTGTGGTGCGTTAGGCTCATCAAAAATTGATTTTGTGCCTAACGTGATGAGATACTTCTCTTTACATTAGGCACGGTTTCTTTTATAGGAACATTACTTACGTCGTAGCACTACATATTTTCAATTGAATAAATTTAAAAGCTGTAACGCAATTGTACATTGTGTTACAGCTTTTATTATTACGATTATAGACAAAATATGCTTGCTTTAACAAGAACAAACGATATACGTCCCATCCCCTTGTAATCGTAGTTCTTGTCTGTGATACTGGCGCAATCGTGGTCGATGTGCGACGGAGACGATGGTCATATGAGGGCATTTACTTTGTAGCAATCCATACATCAAATCTTCGTTGTCCTCGTCTAAGGCAGACGTGGCTTCGTCTAGAAATAACCACTGTGGCGGGTTAAGCAAGACTTTCGCTATGCTTAATCGTTGTTGTTCCCCCAGTGAAAGTATTTGCGACCAAGTGGCCTCTACCTCTAACTTTTCACATAAGTGACTTAATCCCACCAAGCACAATAGCTCCTGTATATAGGAGTGCAATTTTTCTTGCTCATCTATATCTATCATTGAAGCTTCTAATGGATAGAGAATGGCTTCTTGTAAGGTCCCCATAGGTAAGTATATTTTTTGTGGCAAGAATAAAATTCTATCATCCTGTGGCATCTCCACTGTACCGTTTCCGTAAGGCCAAATACCACTGATCGTTTTCAACAATGTGCTCTTACCTTGTCCAGAAGGCCCCATAATTAACAGATGAGCCCCTTTTTCAATGCTTAGTTCCAAATTTGTAACTAAATCATCCCTATTAGGTCTTGTTACGGTAAGGCCTCGCATTTGAATAGAATCCCCTTCATAGCAACCACGTTGGATATCTGCTGAGGCTGTTACATGTTTAGCTTCTTCCATTTGGGACGTAAAGTCCATCAAACGGGCTACCACCGTCTGCAGTTGTGCGATAGAGGCTTCTGTGTTGGAATAATAACGCAGCACTAAAAATGCCAGAGATGCTTCCACTTGACTAAACGCATTTGCTGTCTGCATCAATCCACCAAACTGCATGTCCCCAGTAAACACACGAGGCACACCAAGCAAGTAGGGAAATAAAAATGTTAATCGAAAATGTGCTTCTGTCACAACCGATAGGATTCGTTCCTTTTTCATCAACCGGTAAAAGTTATCTCGAATTTTGTAGAATCGATGAATCGCATCTACCTTTTCTCGACCTTCACCATGATAAAAGGCAATACTTTCATAATATTCACGGAGACGAGCTAAACCAAAGCGAAAGTTCGCTTCTAATTCCTGTTGACGATAATTAAGCCCAATCAAAGGTTTCCCTACACGAAGCGTCAACCATGAACCAACTCCCGCATAGAGCAAGGCGAGCCATAGCATATAACCTGGAATATCCATAGTTTGCCCCACTACATGTACTGTCCAAATCCCCGATAAGGACCATAGGATAGCCCCAAAAGAAGTCAGCTTCATAATGGCATTGGTTACACCCAAGGTCAAACTAATGATATAGGACACGAAGAGTTTTACGTCCTCTGCAATACGTTGATCCGGGTTATCTACATCATTTCGACTTTCATATTCTTTAATTTTCATCATGTAATACGTTTTATTGCTCAGCCATCGTGACACATAATCGTCCGTAAGCCAAGTGCGCCACATGATTTCTAATTTTTGCTTTAGATAGGTGCGGTTCACATCAAAGAAGATAAACACTGCCATGTACATAGGCCAGAACTTTAAATAGTAAAAAAACTGTTCTGTATCCACTGCCTGAATAGAGTTATAAAAATCTTTTTGCCACGAATTATAATAGACCATAATGGACACATAGGTAATCTGAATCCCAATGATGACAGCAGCTAACAAGATAGCTTGCCATTGTTTCTCTGACGTCCAAAATCCTTTGGATAGCCACCATATTTGCTTAAAAAATGTTATATTTAATTTTTGCATACTACTCCTTGGTTAACATAACAAAACGGATACTCTTACAAGAGAATCCGTTTTTGTTACTACGTATGTACACTAGAACTCTGCTGTTAAGGATAGTCCTAATGTTCTGCCTTTTGCTAAGTTCACACGGTTTGCCATGCGGCCTTCCCAGTATGTTTTATCAAATAAATTATACACATCAGCTCGTAATGTCATTGGTGTATGCCCTGCATTCCACGTATATCTAGCGCCTAAATCAACACGAGTCCATGGCGCAATTTTATATGTGTTCGCATCATTTAGGAACACAGATCCATTATATGTCATTCGTGCATTCACAGTTAAACCTTTTATGGACTTAATATCTTGTTCTACTCCTAATACAGCTGTCCAACGCGGTACTGCAGCAGAGTATTTACCATCATTAGCGGGTTCTTCTGCGTTATGAACTACGGACTTCAAGTACATCACACCGCCTAAAATACGAGTGCCTAATTTAGGTTCTCCAAAGAAATTCACTTCCAAACCTTTGTTATCCGTTTCACCAGCAATGACGCTTTCCTCTTTTCCACGTCCACCACCTGGCACTAAATATCTATCGATGATATTTGGTTTTTTAATACTAAACGCGCTCACTGTAGTTGTGAATTTACCAGCATCAAATTTTAGCCCCACTTCACGTTGTGTCGTTTTATAGACTGGTAAAATTTCACCGGCATTTTTATAATAGCTGCTCACAACATTACCACGACTTAACCCTTGAATATAGTTCGCGTACATAGCTACCTTGTCATTGAATTTATGAACCACACCAAATCCCGGTGTAACGGCTCCAGCGCTATACATAGATGTAACGGTCCCCGTTGTAGCGTTGAAAGCAGTTCGTTTTACATGTTGGTAACGAACGCCCATCATCAATTGCCATGCTTTATCTTTTGTGGACATCACATCCGTAATCCCCATGCCAGAGAATACACTTTCAGATGTTTTAGGAACATCGGTGCTCGGTTTAAAATTAGTTGCCAATGTTGGCCATACCAAGTTTTTCAAATCTAATACACTTACCGCTTGTACAGAACCAGAGCGATTGTAAACATCTACTGCTTGACGATTGGCACTTGCCACAATTTCATGAGTTACAGAACCAGTATTGAAAGTTCCTCGTACACCGATTTCTTGTGTACTAGCTGTTTCTTGGTTTTGACTCCAACTGTTCATCACCCGTAAAGATCCAGCTAAGCTCGCCAAGTCCGCTGTACTATACGCATAATCTTGATCTGTATGTCTCCAACCAAATCCTATAAAGCCTGTCCAATGTTTTGCAAAATCATGTTCACCTTTCACGGCTACGAATCGTTCATTCACATGTTTATACGTGTCAGGGTTTGAGAAACTCATATGTGTATCATATGTATTTGGGTTTAGGTAGGTTGTATCCGCCCCTGCTTGATTAGCCGCTGCAACGACACGAGAAAAACGAAGTGTCCCTACTGGTGCCTCAGTTTTATTAGAGATAATCCCCGCATCAATACCGATTCTCTTATTACTGCCTTTGTAATCCATTCCGATAGTAACATTTTGATTTTTTACGACCTCATGATCCCAGTACGTATTCCCCTTTTTATTGGACACATTTAAACGCACACCATATTGATTGTGAGAGCCAAATCGTTGTCCTACATCTAAGGCTTGACGATATTGTGCATTCCCATCAAAGCCAATGGTCATTTTTTTCGTAGGTGCTTCTTTGGCACGTTTTGTCACAATGTTGATGCTACCACCTACATTGCTAGATCCAGACATGCCGTTCAACATAGCACTTGGTCCTTTGAATACTTCTACTCGCTCTGCATTATCCAATGTACCATTTGTAATCGGTGCAATACCATACAAACCATTCAAGCTCACATCAGAACCACCCACATCTAACCCACGAATAGTCCAAGAATTAGCCCCTGTACCCCAATTTTGCTGTGTCACTGATGGATCGTTAGCTACTACTTCATTAATAGATTGTGCTTGCTGATTTTCAATCAATGTATCTGTATAACCTGTAATATTAAATGGTGTTTCCACAAAGGATTTATCACCTAAATTACCTACTCGATTCACACGGGCTACTTGACCACCTGCGTACACAGTTGGACTTTCAGAATAGGCTGCATCGTACTGGCTCGGTGCCACTCCCTTATCCACTACAAATGTACCTAAATCAAATTGTGCCACTGTAGCCGCATAGGCTAATGTACTTCCACCTACCACAAAATTAGCTACCATCATAGCTAATAGTAGGGACTGTTTTTGTTTCATATAGAACTCCTTATACACATACACATATATAAAACATTTTAAAAGTACACTTGCACTTACATTCATATATCTACACTCAATGATAATTGTTTTCTACAATATATGTCAATGTACATTTATTTTCATTTCATTTAATTTTAAAAAATACAAATAATAAATCATATAAAATAAATTCATAACTATAATTTTTATGGTTAAAGGCTATGAAAAGACTATGCAAAACCTATATAACTCTATCTAAAACATGAATATGAACTCAATTGACATTGTTTCACTAGGATTGTACAATGATAATATATATCACTAACAAGTAAGGCTACATTATATACAAGGTAATTTAGTACACTCTCCCCTTTTATATATGTAGTCTTTCTTTATGTGTAAGGTTTGTGTAAATTTTTACAGAAAGGTGTGTTTATGATGAATCAAATGTTATCTATTTTCCAACAAGGCGGACCGGTGATGTACCTGTTCCTGATTATTTCTGTGCTCACCATCGCTATCGGTATTGATCGTGTGTTAGTATACCGCAAAGCAGCAGGTGCCAACCGTTTAGTAGAAGAAACTATGGCTACAAAATTTGCTCAAGGTAATGCGAAAGAAGCCTTAGCTGCAGCGCAAGAGCATCCTGACAATGTATTGGCTCAATTGGTGGTAGAAGGTTTGACAGCTCACCAAGATGGTTTCGCTGTAGAGCCTACTTTAGAGGCGCAAGCTATGCGTACTGTCAACGTGTTACAAGACCGTTTGAGCTTGTTGAGTACTTTTGTTACATTGGCTCCTATCTTGGGTCTATTAGGTACTGTTGTAGGCATGATTGATTCTTTCAGCGTGTTAGATTTATCCAACGGTCAACCTATGGCGATTACCTCTGGCGTAGGGGAAGCATTGGTAGCAACTGCAGCTGGTTTATGTGTTGCTACTGTAGCCCTTGTGTTACATGCTATTTTCTCTCGTAAAGTAAACTTAATCGTATCTGATATGGAACAAATGATGGCATCCATCGTTCGTTTCCTTCATAAAAAGGAGAATGCCTAATGAAACTTCGGAGTATGAAAGTACAAGACGAACCGAAGTTAATGATCATCCCTATGATTGACATCATCTTCTTCCTTCTTGTATTCTTTATGATTAGCACCATGACCATGGTACAACAAAATACTTTCAAAGTCGGCTTACCACAAGCTAGCTCCGCTCAATTAGACATGAACCAACATGTAAATATTACAGTGATGGCGGATGGCAATATTGCTTTCAACAAAGAAAGTCTCGACAAGGAACAATTGATTCGTCGTGTGCAAATTGAGCTACAACGAAATCCTGATTTACAAGTCATTCTAAACGGTGATAAAGACGTCAACTATGGATTTGTCATTGAAACATTCGATGCTTTGAAACAAGCAGGTGTGAAAAAACTATCCATTGCCGTAGAAAAGAGGTAATCCGTGAAGGAAGATAAATTTTGGAAATACGCCCTCTACATCTCCTTAGCGGGTCATATCGCGCTCATCCCTGTGGCATCTGCCATTTTTAACAAAGTGACAGAACCCTTCCATGAGTCTACGACGACCTTCTATGAGGTGAGCATGGCTGAAAGTGCTCCGGAACAAGCGGAATCACAACAACCAGCGGAAGAGCAGCCACCACAAGAGGAAAGCGCTCCTCCAGAGCCACAAGAAGCTGTGGCAGTTCCTGAGATTCCAGAAGCGATGAAGCCAGAACCTCGCCCAGAGCAGCCTAAGAAAGAAGTACCAAAACAAAAACCAAGTACCTTACCTAAGCAAAATCCTACGACAAACGCTAACCCTTCTGTACAAGCCGCAGAAGCTGCAGCCCGTGCGAAAGCAGAAGCCGATGCCGCGGCCCGTGCAGCAGAACAAGAGGCAAGAACAACCGTTGTGAACTCCCCTTACCCACTAGCAGACCCAAACCCTGCTAACCCAACACCAGGACAAACAGGTACCGTATACGTAACAGCCCGCATCTATGAAAGTGGACAAGTAGCCGACGTAGAAGTCTCCGGCGATGCAAACAGCGCCCAACAAAACGCAGTTGCTGTCTACGTACCAACCATCCCATTTGCCCCTGGTACCAATAAATTCGGAGACCCATTACCATCCGTAGTAAGATTCTCCGTAGTCTTCCGATAGTACTTTGTATTTTATGCATAACTATGTTATACTAAACATAACAAAAGAAGAGCCACCAACGTGTCGAAGGCGTTAGGCT
>CAUUIH010000032.1:0-12043 GCA_963545165.1 uncultured Veillonella sp. | reverse complement strand
GCGTTATCTTTGCTATCTTCCGTCAAACAGGACTTGGGAATCAGGAACTCAAAGACTAGCACTAGGAAAGAACGGCACAAACCACAATTGTGGCTTGTCACATTCGATAACAATACATATATAAAGGAAAGAGAGCGATACACTCCTCCACAAACTGATACTACGTTAGGTTTGCTCCGGAGTATATCGCTCTCTTTAGTGTAGATGACACTTGATAGTAAGCGAATGTGACATATGGAAGTGATAGGTTTGTGCCGTTCTTTCGGGAGGGTGCTCGGCGGGAGCACACCGTGCTCTTCTTGTGTTTGTGTACTATGGATAGTAAAGAACGCCACAGGCTACTACGCATAACTGCGATTCTGTGGGGAAATAAAGACTACGGCACATTCCTTCGCAAACGGTATTTCATAATGTTTGCTCAGGAACATGCCGTAGTCTTTTGTATATCTCTAGTTAGGCAGTAATGGGGAAACCACATACTTTTATAGCTCTTGAAACGATAAAATTATTTCGTGTGAGCCGTTCTTTCGGGAGGGTGCTCGGCGGGAGCACACCGTGCTCTTCTTGTTTTTGTGTACTATGGATAGTAAAGAACGCCACAGGCTACTACGTATAACTGGGATTCTGCGGGGAAATGCAAAAAGCTGTTACCATATCGGTAACAGCTTACTGTGGCGGAGAGGGTGGGATTCGAACCCACGGCCCCTTGCGGAGTCACTGGTTTTCAAGACCAGCTCCTTAAACCACTCGGACACCTCTCCAAATATAAAAACTATTAATAGTCTATCATTGAAGTAGACTGTTTGTCAATTGCAATGTGATATATATTTAATGTAAAATCATGCTACATATGTTATAATCGTATGCATATTATAACATATGATTTGCAGTACGCCATAGGAGGTATGGTATGAAGAAGGGATTTACTCTCACACAAACGGGTATATTACTCACGTTGTGGTTAACTTTTTTATTAAGTTTTGTCATGCGATTATCGTGGTCATCGTTGATGCCAATTGTGAATGAAGCATTGCATTTTACAGCGCAGCAAGGGACGTCATATTTGACGGCGTTTTATTTTGGTTACGCTTTGACTGTATTGCCAGGTGGATTGTTAGCGGATCGATTTGGCTATCGTAAATCCATCCTAGGCAGTTTAGTGGCAATGGCTATTGTAACAGGACTTATGAGTACCGTACAAAGTTATGAATATGGCTTAGTGTTGCGCTTTTTGCTAGGTATTGTATCAGGTCCTGTGCAGTCGGCTTGTTTGAAAGCCATTGGAGAGCATTTCAGTGCAGAACAACGTGGTACAGCCGTAGGCATTTTCATGAGCTGTACATCCTTTGGGATTACCGTGGTCAACGGATATGCACCATTTGTGGCTGTCCACTACGGATGGCAAATGGCATTTTTAATTACTGCGTTATTGCCATTACTGGTATTCTTTTTAGCGTTGTTTACAGTGAAAGAAGTACAAGCTTTCAGAAAGAGCCACACCGTAGAAACAGAAGAAACCGAACAACCGACCATGTCGTTAGTACAAAGTTTGAAGTTTGTGGGAACGAATCGGAATATTTTATTATTAGCAGTGATGGGATTTTTTGCAACAGGCACCACCTGGGGAGTCACTACCTGGGCTAATTTGTATTTAGTAAAACAATTACATGTGACACCAATCTTTGCGGGAGCGATTATGAGTCTCTATGGTATCGCAGCAGTCATTGCGAAACCGACCATCGGATTCATTTCAGATAGAATTGCTTTACCAAGAAACTATTTAGCAGCTATCGTTATGTTCCTATTCTCTCCAGCCTTGCTAATCTTTGCGAATACAACAAATCCAGATATGCTGTACATTACAGCACCCCTATTAGGCATGGGAGCTTTCATGTATAGCCCATTAACCAATGCAATCATTATCCAAGCAGCGCCACCAGAACTACGAGGAACCACGGCAGGATTCGTGAACCTGTTCAACCAGATTGGCGCCCTTACAGCACCCATCATATTGTCCACAGTGTTAACAGCCACAGGCAACTACCAAACAGCCTTAATGGCATTGTCCATCTCCCCAATCATCGGAGCCATATTATTGTCATTAATTCGCTTGAAATAGAAAGATAACCTTATGAAGTGGCGTTCTTATTGCCTGTATTCATCCATGACGAGAAGAACACGGCATGTTCCGGAGCAAACCTAACGAAGTATCAGTTTGTGGAGAGGTGTGCCACGGTCTTCCCTTTGCTAGTCAGCAGATAGAGAACGCCACGCTACGAGGAAACTACGTTCATTCTTTCATTAATTAATACAATTAAGTTGCGTATCTAAAGGCTGATCTAACACCTAGAAACGCAGTGGTAGGATATACTCTTGTAGGCGTTCTTTGGCTACATTAGGGGATAGTAGGAAAGGTGTACGGAGTGTCTACATAAAGTGGCGTTCCTATTTTCTAAATTTAGAGATTACGAGAAGAATACGGCATGTTCCGGAGCAAACCTAACGAAGTATCAGTTTGTGGAGGAATGTGCCGTGGTCTTCCCTTTGCTAGTTAGCAAAGAACGCCACGCTACGAATAAACTGCACACGGTCTTCCCTTTGCCAGTCAGTAAAAAGAACGCCATAAAGATAACATCGTGACGCAAGTTTCACTTGTGGAGATTTAGATTTTGTGAGACAATAAGAGTAAAGAAAAGGAATTTTCAAGTCTATGTCGAATTATATTGATATAGACAAGTTACATCGTAGCACAGTAACAATACGGAGGAGGTCTTACTATGGTGGAATATAAAAAAATAATTGTACCTGCAGATGGATCAGAAAATGGTAAAAGAGCGTTAGAACACGCATTGGCGATTGTAAAACGTAATGATGCGGAATTGATTTTAGTGCACGTAGCAAACATTGTATCCGCAATTTCTAACTTTGACCAAACTCCAATTAGTGGTGGTTATGTATCTGAACAAATTGCAGAAGATATGGAAGAAACTGGTAAAAAAATCTTAAGCGAAGTAGCCGAAGAAGTACCAGCAGATATGAAAGTGAAATGCGTCTTTGAAGTAGGTTCTCCTGGACCTGCAGTATTAGCGGTAGCTAAAAAATATGATGCAGACTTAATTGTTATGGGGAGCCGTGGATTAGGACCTTTGAAAGGTTTGTTTATGGGTAGTGTAAGTAGTTATGTAACTAGTCATTCCACATGTCCAGTATTAATTGTTAAATAATAGGATACAAGGCTTTGTTCTCTGAGCAAAGCCTTTTTCTATGTTTTCTATGGAGAGATATATGAGTATAAAACATATACGTTGGTTACATGAAGAACTTGAGCAGTGGCGTGAGGAAGGGCTGATTTCAGAGGAACAAAGCCGTCAGTTACAAGCAAAGTATGGATTTATTCCTAAAGAGGGACCATCTTGGACACGGCTGATTACCGTGTTTGGAGGCGCTGCGCTTATTTTACTAGGAATTATCTTGCTCTTTGCAGGCTATTGGTATGGGTTTTCCCCAAATGGACGATTTGATTGGGCTTTAGTCATCTTATTGCTGGCCATCACTATGGTAGGTGGCGGTGTTTGGAAAGCCAAGCCAGCGAGTATGGTGGCGGAGGCCATCACCGTCATCTATATGGGTATCTTAACGACGTCTACCTTATTAGTAGCAGATACCTATTATACGGGCGAGCATATGGGATTGTATGTGCTGATCATTCTATGCTGTTCACTACCAATCATCTATATTTTAGATTCTGCCTTGGGGATGATACTCTATCTCATCGGCGTATTAGGTTGGAGTTTTTCCAGCCATCCTTTGAATGCTTGGGTCGGTCCGGCTGCGGTAGGGGGACTCTTACTAGTAGCAGTTCCTTACTACATTCGTCGTTTTGGCAACTATCAGCAGGTGAAAGATCCTTTATTAGTATCTGTATCATGGGCGTTCGTAGGAGCCATATTTGGAGAAGTATTTTTCACTCTATCTACCTATGAACCGCAATTGAATCTATTTTTTATCAGTGTACTAGGTGCTGTCACCTATGGATTAGGTACATTGGAAAAGAAAATAACCCTCTTAGCGCTGCCTTGCAAGGGAGTAGGTGCCATTGCTTTGCTGTACACCATTGTAGAAGGTACTTACCTTAGTACGTGGATTCGCATTGGTGAAAGTACTATGGCATGGTGGTTATGGTGTTGCATGTTGTTAAGCCTTGGTGTAGCCTTCCTTGTGTTGCGCCGATTAGTGCTAGGAAAACGCATAGAAAGTGCAATTGGGCTGATTCCTTTTGTTGTCTTTGGCTGCTATATGGTCACCGTATCTGGAGCAACACCGATTTTGACATCCATCCTATTTAATGCATATATTTTTGTAGCCGCTTTAGGGACTTTCATTCGTGGTACATTGGTGAAAAAGATGAGCTTCCTAAACAGTAGTATCTTGACCTTGATTGCTATGTTTGGAGCACGCTTCTTTGACCCTAGTTTTACGTTCATAGAACGGGGCGTATCCTTCTTAGTACTGGGCATCATTGTGCTAGGGATTAATACCCTTTATTTATGGCGTAAAGGAAAACAACGTGCGAAGGAGGAAGAACGATGAAATATCAAAAATGGATTTTCTTTGCTCTTGCTGCTATCATTGCCGTACTGAGTCAGTTTTATATTCAACAACGATATACTACTTTGCTACAAGGTGGTACAGAATATCAATGGCCTGTGAAAGTAAGCCGTCACATTAGTTGGGTACCTTCGGATTATTTAGAAGTGGAATTTTTAGGTTCCTATGCCAATTGGGAAGGGAAAGAGACCCCAGAAGTAGGTCATGAGGTGTATGTTATCGTCACACCAAAACAGTCCGGTGTCTTGCAAGTGGTGTCTGCCACAGATGAAACACCAAAAGACCAAGACTACATTCGGGCTAATGTAAAGCGATTTGACCATGGTGTAGTAGAGTTTTCTATTCCTTTCAATCGTGTTAAAGTAGACCTTAGTAAAGTGGATAAAAAATTCTATACGAATTACCGTGGTACTTTGATTGGTACTATGAAATTACGTGATGGATATGGGGTAATTACTGGGGTCTATGCCAAGGGTGTGCCTATAGAATTAGCCACACCAGAGAGTGTAGTGGATCAAGAAAAAGATTCTCGTGTTCTTTTGGAAAAAATTGGTGATACAGAACAGGAAAAAGATGATATAATAGTAATACCAAACTCTAATTAGAGTGAACGGATTACTATTTGATAGCGAGGTTAAGATGGAAACAAATCAACAAGAGTTGGAAACACAATTGTTAGCTGAACTATTTAAGGTCCTAGGGGATCCAACGCGGTTGCGTATTGTTAGACATCTGCTTCAGAAAGAAATGTGTGTGACTGAAATTGCAGATGCTATGGATATGGGCCAGTCAGCTATATCTCATCAGTTGCGTGTGTTGCGTCAAGCAAGACTTGTAACATTTAGAAAAGAAGGAAAAACAGCTTGGTATCGTTTGAATGACGACCATGTCATCGTATTAATCCGTCAAGGGTTAGAACACGTAAGTCATCAATAACCAAAGATGAAAGAAAGGGTTGCGAAAGCAACCCTTTTTGCATACAAATGTATAGTTTATAGTGGAAACACGTGGTATGCCAATAAGATGGCCAGTGGCATCGTGAACGATGACAATACAGTGGTGGCTAGTACAATTTGTGTAGCCAGTTCCGGATTGTTATTCATTTCCACTGCCATGAGGGCAGTGTTCACAGCGGATGGCACGGAGTAGGCGATGATGATGCTCTGCGCAGCAATAGCGCTTAATGGTGTGTAGTACATAGTTACAGGAAGTACTACGATCAGTGCCAAGAGAGGACCAGCAATTAAACGTAGGAAAGATGTAATCATCACATCTTTTTTGATAAAGTTCCAAGGCGTACGATTTAACTGTACACCTAAGGTCAGCATGGCGGCTCCTACAAAGCATCGACCGAAGATATCTAACGGTCCCCAGATAATAGTTTGCGTCAAATCGATGGGGCTGTAGTAATGGGCTAAAATAGAAATAGGCACGCAATACATAATAGGGATGTGCAAAATTGTACGCAGCGATTCCGCTGTGCTTAATTGCCCTTTTCCTGCCTGATAAAATCCTAAGGAATTACAGAAAATAGTTTGTATAATGAAGGTAGCAATAATAGCGATGACACCATCATGTAAATAAGGCGTAGCTCCATCGATAATATAAGGGTCATTGGCAAATACAAAAGTACCAAGAGCCACGCCAAGGTTACCAATATTAGAGAACATCACCGCATTGCGGACGATCTCGGTTTTTCCTAAGTTATAACCTTGCCATTTTGCTACGATGCCTGCTAGGGCAGAATTGGCAAATAAGATGATGAGAGCACAGGCGAAAATTTCAAAACTTTCACGGGTTAAATCGGTGACATAAAAGGATTTCAAAATATAAGCGGGTAAAAATAGATAAAAGTTTAGTTTACTCAAAGTTCGTAAATCCAGGTGAAACCATCGATCTAATAGAACCCCCATAAGAGTTAATACTAAAATGGGGACGATACTAGTCAGTATGATGTGGAAAAATAAATCCATAGGTATAACCTCCTTAGGTTGTATAGTTGTCATCTTTATTGTACCACATGTAAGTAAAATCATTTTGCTTAATAGTGCTTTTTTAGTATAATGAAAATATGTAGTAAGCTTCTATGTATATATTTTATTTAGGGAGGATATCATTATGAAGCGTAATTGGTTAATGGGGTTAGTTATGGCAGGTATGTTAGCACTAGCTGGCTGCGGTGGACAACAAGGAACAACAACGTCTACAGCGCCATCTACAAATGAAACTATCACAGTATCTGCAGCAGCTAGTATGCAAGGCGCATTGGAAGAGTTGAAAGCAGACTATGTGAAAAAACATAACTTAAAACCTGAACAAGTTAACATTGTCTATGCTGGTTCTGGTACATTGCGTCAACAAATTGAAGAAGGTGCACCATCCAGTATCTTTATTTCTGCGAACAAAAAGAATATGGATCAATTAAATGAAAAAGGTTTAATGGATAATATTCGTCCATTCGTAGCAAATACATTGGTTATGATTGTACCAAAAGGTAAAGAGGCTGTTACTTTAGACAATATTACGAATGTAAAACGTGTAGCTATCGGTACCATAGAAACTGTACCAGCTGGTAAATATGCAAAAGAATCTTTAACAAAAGCAAACTTGTGGGATGCTGTAGAACCTAACGTTGTATTTGCGAAAGACGTAAAAGCAGTAGGCGCATACATTGCAGAAGGCGCAGCTGATGTAGGCTTCGTATACAAAACAGATGCCTTAGCATTAAAAGACAAAGTAGACATTTCCGGTACTGTAGATGCTAAATTACACGCACCTATCGAGTATCCTATCGGTGTAGTGAAAAAGAACCAAAACAAATTAACAGAAGATTTCTATGCGTTCTTAACAAGTAAAGAAGCTGCTGAAGTATTAGCTAAATGGGGCTTCGCTGAACCAGCTAAAAAATGATAGCCTTACAGTTATCTATCGAAGTGGCGTTCATCGCCTTATTAATCAATATGGTCATTGGCCTTAGTTTAAATTATGTGATGAAACACTATGCCTTTCCAGGAAAATCTTTGATTGATTCCTTTTTTACACTGCCCTTGGTATTACCACCGGTGGTATTAGGCTTTGTGTTACTCATCATATTCACTCCAGGTAATGCCTTTGGCGCCTGGTTAGAGGCTAATGGAATTCGTGTAGTATTCTCTAAGATAGGTGCGATTATCGCATCCGCCGTGGTCAGCTTTCCTCTGTTCTATCAATCTGTACGAACAGCGCTAGCCGCTATTGATAGCGATATGGAAGATGTAGCTCGCACCTTGGGGGCCTCCGAGTTCCGTGTGTTTTGGACCATTTCCTTGCCTTTGGCATGGAAAGGTATCCTCAGCGGATCCATCCTATCCTTTGCACGTGGGCTCGGAGAATTTGGAGCCACCATATTGATTGCCGGTAACATTCCGGGTGTGACAAGGACGATGCCGCTCGCCATTTATTCCTTAGTAGAATTTGGTGATTATAGCGGTGCATTTGAATTAGTGATTTATATTTGTGTTTTAACATTGGGGCTTGTGTGGGCCATTCAAGGTCTAACCAAAGGTTCCCTCTTCTCAAATCGGTAAGGAGGTACTATGATTTCCTTTGATATCGTCATAGAACGAGGTACTTTTGTTGTGAAAGCCCAAGGTACATTACAAGAAGGTATTACTACATTGATGGGCCCTTCTGGAAGTGGAAAGTCTACATTTTTGAAAGCTTTATGTGGATTGTTGACGCCGAAAGAAGGTAGGATTACAGCTAATGATGTGGTCTGGTTTGAAAAGGGAAAACGCACGCCTACCCAAGAACGACACATTGGCTATATGCCGCAAGGCAATATTGTATTTCCACATATGACGGTAGAGGAGAATATTCGGTATAGTAAACAAGGTTCTCCAGAGCTATTCGATCATATTGTGGAGCGTTTGCGATTGACACCACATCTTAAAAAGAAAGCCAAAAGCTTGTCTGGTGGCGAGCAACAACGGGTGGCGTTAGGACGAGCACTGTATTCTAAACCAGTGCTACTTATCCTAGACGAACCGTTGACCGCTTTAGATGTGAATTTACGGGCACAGTTGCAACAAGATTTAGTTGCGATTATTTCTGAATGGGCTATCCCTTGCTTGTGGGTCACTCACAGTGAAGAAGAGGCCGCTGCCGTAGGCAATCATCGACTATTGTGTCGGGATGGTGTTATTGCAGAAGAGAACTAAACGGGGTGTAGGCTCACAACCTATGCAATAAAACTGCGGTGGATGAAACCATGCATAACTAGAGCTATAACGTAATAGAGGAATGCTGATGCACTTGGGTCAGCGTTCCTCTATTTTGCGTTTTGACTAAGCACTAGATCAATTATCTGTATACAGAGACATATCAGTATGGCGTATAGATTTAGGGGCAAATTACTTTATTTCTTTACAGTAATGGCTCATATGAAGTATAATACTACTGATTATGACTAATTTTAACATACTTAGGCATAGTCAACAGAACTGTCGAACCAAAGATAAAGGAGGAACCAAATTCGTACAGGCGAATAGCGCAAGCACTGGAAAGAGACAGCTTTCACAGTGGACGAGGTAGAGGAGTATCGAAATTCAGCGGATGCCTCTCGGCTAGCTTCAGTCGTAGAAGTAGAGCAAAACACCGTGGTAACTAGGTGCACAAAGGCTACTTTCAGAAGCAATAGAAATGATTTAATCAAGGAGGAATATACCATGTGTGGTATCGTAGGATATATTGGATTTGAAAATGCAGCAGATTTTATGCTGGAAGGTTTGGAGAAATTAGAATATCGCGGATATGATTCTGCAGGGATTGCCGTAGTGAGCGACAATCATGTGATTAAAGTGCAAAAGAAAATGGGCCGTTTGGCGAACTTGGAGGCTGTGGTAAAAGCAGATCCTAACCAAGGTCATATCGGTATCGGTCATACTCGTTGGGCAACCCATGGTCGTCCAAGCGACATGAATGCGCACCCGCATACAAGTGCAGATGGCAAATTTGCTGTCGTTCACAATGGTATCATTGAAAATTACATGCCATTGAAAGAAGAATTGTTGGCGAAAGGTGTTACATTTACATCTGAAACAGATACAGAAGTAGTGGCTCATTTATTGAGTGATATGTATGATGGCGACTTTGAAAGTACAGTTCGTCGCATGTTAGCACGTATCGAAGGGGGTTATTCCTTGGCGATCGTCTGCGCCGATGAACCTAACAAAATTATTTGTACGAAAAAAGACAATCCATTAGTAGTGGGCTTAGGAAAAGGGGAAAACTTCATCGCCTCCGATATCCCAGCTATCATTCAACGCACTCGTGAAACGTATATCATCAACGACAACGAAGTTGTTATCGTTACACCAGATAGCGTGTCTATCACTGATCGTGCTGGTAATCCGGTGCAAAAAGACATCTACCATGTAACATGGAATGCAGAAGCGGCTGAAAAAGGTGGCTACGAACATTTCATGTTAAAAGAAATTTACGAACAACCAAAAGCGATTCGTGATACGTTGAGCGGTCGTATTAATAAAGAGGCTACAGAAGTGGTCTATGATGAATTGAACTGGACACCAGATATGGTGAAAGGCATCAAACGCATCTTGATCACAGCTTGCGGTACGGCATACCATGCAGGTTTGGTAGCGAAATATTATATCGAGCAATTGGCGCGTATTCCAGTAGAAGTGGACATCGCTTCCGAATACCGTTACCGCACACCATTAACCGATGAAGATACATTATGCATCGTAATCAGCCAATCTGGTGAAACTAGCGACACATTATCTGCCTTGAAAGAAGCGAAACGCTTGGGTGCTAAATCCTTGGGTATTACCAACGTAGTAGGTTCTGCTGTCTCTCGTGAAGCGGATCAAGTTATCTACACTTGGGCAGGTCCTGAAATCGCCGTAGCGTCCACAAAAGCGTACACTACACAATTAGTAGCTTTATTGTTATTGGCTGTGTACCTAGGTCAATTGAACGGTCGCATCGATGATGCGGTAAAACATGAAATTTTGACAAACTTACAAGAATTGCCTACATTGACTCATGAAATCTTTGAAAATGTAGACGAAATCAAAGCCTTCGCGAACCATTACGGCTACAAAGAAGATGCCTTCTTCCTAGGCCGTTTAATCGACTATGCAGTGGCTATGGAAGGGTCTTTGAAATTGAAAGAAATTTCTTACATCCATGCAGAGGCCTATGCAGGTGGCGAATTGAAACACGGTACCTTGGCATTGATCGAAGAAGGCATTCCTGTCATTGCTTTGGCGACACAAGAGTCTGTACGTGAAAAGATGATGAGCAACATCAAAGAAGTAAAAGCTCGTGATGCTATCGTTATCGGCGTAGGTATGAAAGGTGACGAAGAATTGGCGAAATACGTGGATCATACGATCTTCGTGCCAAAAACTGACGCTTTCACAGTGCCTATCTTAGCCGTTGTGCCATTACAATTGTTGTCATATTATGCAGCTATCACTCGCGGTGCTGACGTAGATAAACCAAGAAACTTGGCGAAATCTGTAACCGTAGAATAGGAGATACTATGTCCGTTATATTTTCCGGAATACAACCGAGCGGCGAGTTGACCATTGGTAATTACCTAGGGGCTCTTCGCAATTTCTTGACATTCCAAGATGACCATGAATGTTTTTACTGTATCGTGAACCAACATGCGATTACAGTACCACAAGATCCAAAGGACTTAATCCACAACACTCGAAGCCTGGCTGCCTTATACTTGGCAGTGGGCTTGGACCCTAAGAAAGTGACCTTGTTTGTGCAATCTGAAGTGCCTGCCCATGCGCAATTAGGCTGGATTTTAACAACATTAAGCTCTATCGGCGAATTAGAACGCATGACCCAGTACAAAGATAAATCGGCAAAACAAGGGGAAACTATCCCAGCTGGTTTGTTGACATATCCACCATTGATGGCGGCGGACATTTTGTTATATCAAACAAATTATGTGCCTGTAGGGGATGACCAACGTCAACATATCGAATTAACACGTGACTTGGCACAACGTTTCAATTTCAAATATGGCGAAGTATTCGCTATGCCGGAAATTAAAACCACCGTAGGTGGCGCGCGTGTCATGTCCCTACAAGATCCAACGAAAAAAATGAGTAAGTCCGATGATAACAATTGGGCTACCATCCGCTTGTTGGATACACCAGACGTAGTGGTGAAAAAGATAAAAAAAGCTGCCACTGACTCTGAAGGCGTAGTGCGCTACGATAAAGAAAAACAGCCAGGCATTTCTAACTTGATGGGCATTTACAATGCCTTAACAGGAGATTCCTTCGAGGCTATTGAAAGTATGTATGCTGGCAAAAATTATGGAACTTTCAAAGGTGACATTGCAGATCTATTAGTAGGCGCATTGACACCAATCCATGAACGGTATGCAGAATTAATCGATAGCCCTGAG
>CAUUIH010000031.1:0-12084 GCA_963545165.1 uncultured Veillonella sp. | reverse complement strand
AATACTGTTTATCTGGAAATCGTAACACGGTGCGATTCTTTCCACAAGAACGGGTGCTTCAAGAGTTGTCTTGGTTCGTGAAGCACAATGTAAAACAGGTGAAATTCGTGGATCGTACGTTTAACTGTGCGCCTCATCATCACATTCCATTGATGGAGTGGATGCGTGACCATGGGGGACAGACGAACTTTCACTTGGAAATGGAATCTATTTTAATGACTGAAAAAGAGGTAGAGATTCTAAGTTCTACTCGTCCTGGACAAATACAGATTGAAGTAGGCGTCCAAAGTACGCATGGTAAGACATTGGAGGCCATCCATCGACGTAATGATTGGGGCCGTATTCAGTCTGTGATTCCTCCAATTATCAAGGCAGGTCGTACCCATGTGCATATGGACTTAATTGTAGGTTTGCCTTATGAAAGCAAAGCTATTTTTGAGAAGTCTTTTAATGATTTATTCAGCTTGCAACCGCATGCATTGCAGATTGGATTTTTAAAATTATTAAAAGGCTCTGGTGTGCGTTCCATGGCTGAGTACGAGTATATTGCTAATCCGAAAGCACCGTACGAAGTATTACAAACCCATGTGTTGCCCTATGATGATGTGCGTATGTTGAAACATTTTGAAGATGTCTTCGAACGGTTCTATAATAGCGAACGGTATCGGACCGTCTTTGGATATATTAGTGAAAGCTTAATCCAAGAGGGATCGGCTTATGCTTATTTTGAAGAGATGACCAAGCTATGGTTAGAAAAAGGGAATCAAGATCGTAAATTAAATGATGCTGATCAAATTGCTTTTCTCTATGAGTTCTTTACATTGAAAGAAGACCGAGTGGCCTGTGATTTACTACGATACGATGTATTGACTTCTTTCAATGGGAAAATCCGTGATGAACGATTTGGTTTATCCAAAGATAGAAAACAAGAAATGCAAGATGCAGAAATATTTTGGCGTGAAGAAGAACTAGTGCAACGATATATTCCTAACTATTCCTTCGTAGAATGGCGGAGGATACGACAAGATTACCATACGATTGAGGTCTGTGGGGAAACATTGCCATACTTAGGGATAGAAAATCATGTTGTATCTGAATCTCATACAATATTGATGTCTAATCAGAAACTTTCTGATGTGTATCTGAGTTCAACAGAAAATATTAGAGAATGCCATGATGAAGAATTACTTGCTAAAGCAAGTTGCCTAGGGATGAATGACAATGATATTCATATGCTGAGTGATAGGATTTCTAGCAAAGAAAATACATATACTATCATAATTGATGTAAAAGGAGTGACAAGACCTTTTATTCGCCCAGATGTACCGTGTACACATAGTAGTAAGGATGCTATTATTCATTCATCTGCTATACAAGAGAAAAAGGAGGTGTCATATGAGTGATACCACAAAGCCAAAGAGGTATCGTATGATATCTGCTTTTTATAAAGAACGATATGGAGAAAAGGCTTATAAAATTCCAGTGGCATTACCTTTGACTTGTCCTAATCGTGACGGATCAGCAGGTGTAGGGGGATGTACGTTCTGCGGTGAAATTGGTGCAGGCTATGAAAATCGACCAGCTTTTATGACTGTGAAACAGCAAATTGATGAGACTGTGGTACATATTGCGAAAAAGTACAAAGCCTATAAATATATACCGTATTTCCAGAATTTCAGTAACACCTATTTACCACCAGAAAAGTTCCGACAATATGTGGAGGAAGCTTGTCTAGAACATGTGGTAGGCGTTGCCATTGCAACTCGCCCTGATTGCGTACATGATGCATATTTAGATATTTTACAGGATATACAAAACAAATACGGTATCGATATATACGTAGAACTTGGCTTGCAATCGGTGAATTACCACACACTGCAAAAGGTAAATCGAGGTCATACAATGGCAGAGTTTATCGACGCAGTATTACGAATTAAGCGTTATGGATTTGAAGTGTGTACTCATATGATACTGAACCTGCCGTGGGATACGATGGATGATGTTATAGAAGGGGCGAAAACTTTATCAGCTTTACAAGTAGACCAAGTGAAGCTCCATGCATTATACTTAGTAAAGAATACGAAAATGGCGCGCGATTATGAGGCGGGTGAGTTTACCTTAATCAGTGCGGAAGAGTACGCCCGTCGTGTGGTAGAATTTTTACGATACTTAGATCCTAAGATTGTTTTACAACGACTGGTGGGACGTGCACCAGAGGAAAATACAATCTTTACGAATTGGTCTATGGGCTGGTGGCGTGTACAGGATTTGATTGACCAGATTATGGAAGACGAAGATATTTCTCAAGGCAGCGCTTATAACTACTTACACGGTGTTGCGGTTCAAAAATTTCTGTGAAAGGGAGCATATGGCTAATCAGAGATTTACCATACCTACCTATGACATGGTAGGACCTATCGTGGGACCTCAAGGTTCTCACTTAAAAGTATTAGAAGAATTAGTAACAGTAGATATATTACATCGAGATACGACCATAGATGTGACAGGCTCTGAAGCAGATGTACAGGTGGCGATAGAAGTCCTTGATGTATTGCTATATTTATTTAAAAATCATATTAAAATTACGGACCATCATGTGCGAACTACTGCGAATATGATTTTGAAAGGTGAAAAAGAGGCACTCTTTCAGCTTTACGAAGATACCATCAATGTGACGGTAAAAGGAAATCCAATTATTCCAAAAACAGTGGGGCAAAAACAGTATGTAGATAGCATTCGTCGCAATACGATCACCTTTGGTATTGGTCCTGCCGGTACGGGTAAAACCTATTTAGCAGTGGCTTTAGGTGCATTTTATCTGAAAAATCGTGAAGTAGATCGTATTATCTTGACGAGACCTGCCGTAGAAGCAGGGGAAAAACTGGGATATTTACCAGGTGATTTACAAGAAAAAGTGGATCCTTATTTGCGCCCTCTCTATGATGCCCTACATGATATGTTTGGTGTAGAACGAGTACAGAAGATGCTCTTACAAGGGACCATTGAAGTAGCCCCTTTAGCGTATATGCGAGGACGTACATTGGAACGGTCTTTTGTCATCCTTGATGAAGGGCAAAACACTACACCGGAGCAGATGAAAATGTTCTTAACTCGCCTGGGGTATCAATCGAAAATGGTGGTCAATGGGGACCCTACGCAAATCGACTTGCCATCGAAAATGACGTCTGGCTTGATTGAGGCAGAACAGGTATTAAAACGAGTCAAAGGGATTCGGTCTATTTATTTCTCCGACCAAGATGTGGTACGCCATGATTTAGTAGGTCGCATTGTGAAAGCCTATGAAGAATATCATCTTTCAGAGAAAGGGAAACAAGAATGATTGTAAGTATTTCCTATGATGAAGGGATAGAACAAAATAGCAATTACGAAGAAGTCATTCAACGGTGCTGTAATGAGGTGGCCCGTGTGTATGGGTTACACGAAGCAGATGAGTACAGTGTGCTCCTTTGTAATAATGGAAAGATTCAAGAGTTAAATCGTGAATATCGAGGAAAAGATATGCCCACGGATGTACTGTCCTTTGCTCTTAATGAGGGGGACATGTCCTATACGGAAGAAGAAGGGCAATTACTAGGCGATATTGTCATCTCCCTAGAACGAGCAGCAGAGCAAGCAAAAGAGTATCAGCATGATTTTATTCGTGAGCTTGCCTATTTAACTGTTCATAGCTGTTTACATATTTTAGGCTATGACCATATGACAGAGGAAGATAAAAAAGAAATGCGCACAGAAGAAGAGTTTGTGCTTGGTAATTTAGGTTATGTACGAGAGGATATGCCATATAATGAATAGTGGAAAAGGATTTAAATCAGGCTTTGTAGCTGTTGTAGGACGCCCTAATGTAGGGAAATCTACCTTAATCAATGCGTTAATTGATGATAAAATTGTTATCGTTTCTGATAAAGCACAAACTACACGAAATCGTATCGTTTGTGTCTATACAGATGAAAAAAAACAAATTGTGTTCATGGATACACCGGGTATACATAAGCCAAAACATAAGTTAGGTGAATTCATGGTGGATCAAGCGGTGGATTCCTTGCGTGAAGTAGAGGCTGTTTTATTCGTAGTGGCTGCTAATGAAAAACGTGGTCCTGGTGATAACTTCGTAATAGAACAGCTTAAAAAAGTCAATGTACCAGTGTTCTTAATTGTGAACAAAATTGATACCATGGAAAAGCAAGATTTGTTGGAGGCCATTGTATCTTATGAAAATAGCTATCCTTTTGAGGCGGTAGTGCCAATTTCCGCAAAGGAAAAGGACAATATTGAAGAAGTAGTGAATTTATTGGAAAAACATTTACCAGAAGGTCCAAAATACTTCCCAGATGATATGATTACAGACCAACCGGAACGATTAATCATATCTGATATTATCCGTGAAAAAATCCTTTTACAAACCCATGATGAAATTCCTCATGCCATCGCTGTAGATGTAGATGAAATGAAAACGAGAGAGGATGGCACGACATATATACGAGCAACCATTTATGTAGAGCGAGATTCCCAAAAAGGGATTATCATCGGTAAACAAGGGGCTATGTTAAAATTGATTGGAAAACAAGCTCGTGCCGACATCGAGAGATTATTGGCTACGAAGGTATTCTTAGATGTATGGGTAAAGGTGAAAAAAGACTGGCGTAATAAATCTGGTATATTATCTGAGTTGGGATACCGCAATTAGTGCCTAAGAAGTCATCTTTTATACAAGGCACAAACCTGTTTTGGCCTTGCTAAATAAGAATTAAGATATATAGCTATAAACTTTGTGGGATTACATCTTATGTATGTATTACAATAGAAAGGAATGATTGTTATCGATACCCCCGTCACGGGTGGCATGATCCTATTTGCCATCTTTTGTATTTTAATTATTAGTGTATTTGTGATTAGTAAATTTTCTTTTGCTCGTCTTCGAGAAGAACATCTGGAAGATATGGATACATTGAGCGAGAGCAAAAAAGAAGAATTACGTGAATTATACCAACGTTCTGAACGGTTTATGAATACGTCTACGTTCTTTATTCTCTTCTTCATCGTCGTTTTGTCGGTCTATGTAGGTCGCTATTTAGAAGATGCAACTGACGTAGTATTACATCAAATAGGTGTTTATGATGCTACGTATGCCATCGTAGTGAAATGGATTGTACTAGCGTTATTTGCTGTGGTGGTACTCATTTTCGGAGAAATTATCCCTAAAGGATTGGCCCTATCCTTTCCTGAGCGATATGTAGGAACAACAGTGACTATTGTGCGCTTAGCTGGGAAGATAGTAATTCCTTTTGTGTACTTAGCGGAACGTATTGGTAATACAGTATTGAAAGCTTTCAAAGCACCGTACCGTACAGAAATCGACCTAGTGCATACAGAAGAAGAAATTCGCGCCTTGGTGAGCCGTAGTCATCAACAAGGAGAAATTGACCATGTAGAAGGGGAGCTTATCGACAATGTATTCGATTTTGTGGACCGCATTGCAAAAGAAGTTATGATTCCTCGACAAGATGTGGTATGCGTTTATACGCAAGATAGTTTTGAAGAGACTATGCATATCGTATCTTCTACAAGTCACACGAGATATCCACTGTGTTTAGAGGATAAGGATCATATCATTGGTCTTGTACATATTAAGGACCTCATGGAACGCCGTGAAGAGGCAAGTAAAGATTTACGTTCCATACGTCGTAATATTCTTGTCATTCCAGAAGTAATGAAATTATCTGTTTTATTACAGCACATGCGGACCCGTCGTATTTATCAAGCTGTTGTGGTGGACGAATACGGCGGTATGGTGGGTCTCGTAGGTTTGGAAGATATCCTAGAAGAACTGGTAGGGGATATTCAAGACGAACATGAACGAGATTTACCAGCCATTGTGGAAAATCCAAATGGAACCTACAACTTTGCGGGAAAAGTGCTCGTCGATGAAGTGGAGGATGTATTGGACATTTCCTTTGGTGATGTTGACGAAGATACCATCGGAGGCGTTATCTTTGGTATTTTGGAACGAACTCCAGCCGTTGGTGATGTGATTACCGTAGATGGCTATACTTTCACAGTCACAGAAATGCAAGGCTATCGTATCGAGCGCGTCTATGCGGTGCCAGTGCCTGTGGAAGAAACGATAGATGACGAATCAAATTGATAGGTACGTGTTTATGTGTGAGGAATCGTAGATGAAAGCGAATACATTTACTAGTGAAGCCATCGTTTTGTGGCGTAAAAAACGAAAATACTATAGCATCTATGCATTCCTCACAAAGTCGGAAGGCATTATACTTTGTTCTGTCCCTCATAAACGTAAAGCTAACTATAAAGAAGGGGCCTATTTACAACCCTTAAGCCGTTTATATTTGACAGTAGCTCCTAATGGAGATATGTATAATATCATCCAGATAGATGGGATTTCTACACGTGATTATGAAAGTTTAGAAGACATTTCCTATGCTACCTTTAGCGGTGAATTAGTGAGCGCTTTATTTGAAAAAGGTAAATTAGATCGCAGTGTGTATACGAACATGAGTCGATTTTTACAAGCCATTCAGGATAAACCTGTTCGATTAGGTTCTATTGTATTAGGTTGGCATATGTTAAGCATTGCTGGATTTGTTCCACAAGGCCAACATTGTGAAGACCCCGAGGCAATGGCAAGTCTTTGCGATGAAATCTATGAAAGTTGTCAATATGTAGTGAAACAAGAGCTACAACAAGGTATAACAATGATTTTGAACTATGATTGGATTCCTACAAAGCCACTGCGTCTTAATGCTAATCAATGGGATCAATTAGAATTCCTGTTGCGTAAGATTTTGACCTATCAGTTAGGATATACTTTGCATAGTATAGAATTTTTAGAGACCATGGTGTAAGAGAATATGATATAGCACCTATTTTGACAAGAGGTGTTATATAGCTAAAAACGCGGTCATAGGACCGCGTTTTTATAGTATAATTTATAAAAAAATAGGAAACTAAAGATTATTAAATATTTAATAAATCAGAATGGCTTCCAGTATCTACTAGTGTAAGTGTTAGAATATCATCTTCAATCATATATATTAAAAGCCAATCTGGTTGAATATGACACTCTCTAAACCCAGAAAATTTCCCTTTCAGTGCATGATCACGATACTTTTCAGGAAGTGAATCACCGTTTGCGAGTGTGTACACAACTGAATCTAGTAGAGAAAGGTTTAGTCCTCTTTTTTTCATAAGTTTATAACTTTTTTTGTAAGCAGTAGTAAACTTAATTTTTAACATATTATGCCTCTAATGCTTCTTTTAAATCTTCCATACTAGTATAACCTGGAACGCTACTATCTTTAGATATTCGTCTAGCCTCTTCCATAGCAGTTAATACTTTATCTGAATAATCAGGTACTTCGATTGAAAATGGAATACCACCTCGTAGTATACATTGATTTAAAAACATATTTACTGCACTTGACATATCAAGACCAAGTAAGCCAAATAATTCAGTTGCTTGTTTTTTAACATGCTCTTCTATACGAATTTGAGTAGGAATTGTTGCCATAGTATTACCTCCTTTAAATTATTTTACTACAATTAGTTTACAAAGTAAATTATTCGTAGCAAAAGGTAAAAAGATTATCATACATTTAGTTCTTAAATGTATTAATTTTTGAAATGATATAAGCTGTTGCCGTAGTAGCTAATGCTGTACCGATAATGGTAGACAAGCTAGCTCCTAAGAATGGATTACTATCCAGGAATTGATAGTACATATAGGTACCGGATGCCCAGCAAATGATGTATAATGTTGGTCCATGATCAAGGCGTGGACATTTACGTAACAAGAAATAGTGTGTTAACAAGATAGCAATCATTGGAGCAAAGACAGAACCAATCATATATAAGAAGGGAATGATATTATCCATTGGATAGATAGATGCGCCAATGGTACCGATGATGGTAACGATGATACCGATGGTACGACCAGAGTATTTAGATTGTAAACTTTCAGAGGAAATACCAGCAGATAGGGCATCCATGAACGTAGTCGTTACAGTAGAGAACACAATGATGATTAACCCGCCGAGACCCAAGCCCGCATGAAGAAGAATCTTAGCGATATTGTCTTCGTTGGTATATAGTGCCGCCGCAAGTCCTAACACATACATAATGGAGCTAGTTATACCATATACAATGGCACTAGCCGCAGTACCAGCCACAGGATTCTTAGATAATCGAGTATAGTCGCTGATGAGTGGTAACCAAGATAATGGCATAGCGATGGACAATTCTAAGGCAGCTGTGAAAGTCATTTCATCACTAATGATACCTGTGCCTTGAATGGAACTTTCTTGTAATAAGCTAATCAATAAATAGAGGCAGAGAATGCCCAAGCCGTACCCCATAATACTATTGATGTATCCCATATTGCGAATGCCGATAAAGAGCCAGACAATAATTAAAGCACCGATAATGACAGTCCACGCAGTGAAAGGCAAACTCCATAATTCGACGGCACCAAGAGCACCGTCATAGATCATAATGCCAGTCCAACCGATAAGCTGTAATACGTTTAAAATGGAAAATAATTTCATGCCTCCATTGCCGAATACAGTAGAAACAGTTTGCATAGAACTCATGTGTTCGCGAGCTCCGATAAGGCCAGCCCCGAATAATAATAGACAACCGATGATGTGACCGATGATGATGGCTAATAGACCGTCGGAAAATCCTAGAGGCGCAAAATAAGTGCCTGTCATAATTTCCGCAATAGAAAGAGCGGCCCCGAACCAAATGAGGGACAACCGTGATGATGAAAGTTTTGAATCAGTCATGAATACTCCTATCCATGCCAGTGGGAACAAAAAAGGCTAATCTAAAACGATTAACCTGTAGATACTATATATTCTTAGTATATAAATATATCCCTACGTTGGCATTATCCAAATCAGGTTATGGGTTAGTAGCACATAGCTACTTCTCAGCCCACTTTAGTGAGCACCCCTTATGAGTGTATTATACGAAGTGAATGATACTACGTCAATAGGATTTTATATTGCATTGGTTCCTATTTCATGTTATAACTAAATTAATATAAGAACCACTAGGGGTGCTTATGCTGAGATTGATGAGTATCAAAACCCTAGACCTGAACCAGATAATGCTGGCGTAGGAAAGTGGATGGCATCGAATACTAGGGATCGTACAAGAACCATCCAAAGGATTGGTTCTTTTTTGTTACTAGTAAAGGAGATATCTATGAAATTACATAGAGCGTTAACGATTGCAGGAACAGATCCAACAGGTGGAGCAGGAGTCATGGCGGACTTGAAAAGCTTTCAAAGTCGTCATGTCTATGGAATGGCTGTCATTACGTCTGTAGTGGCGCAAAATACGAGAGGTGTCACACAGATTGCTCATATGGATCTTTCCATGATTGAAGCCCAATTACAATCGGTGTTCACAGACATTGTGCCGGAAGCAGTAAAAACAGGGATGCTAGCTACGGCGGAGATGATGGAGCTCATTGGTACCTATATAGATTCGAAGGTACCCTATGTACTAGATCCAGTGATGATTGCCACCAGTGGAGATCGTTTAATTTCCGATGAGGCAGTAAAAGCCTTACAAAGTAAATTGATTCCGAAAGCAACGTTGATTACACCGAATCGTAGTGAGGCCGAAGTATTGTCAGACATGAAAATTGACACGGTAGAAGCTTTGCATACTGCAGGTATTCGCATATTGCAAGAATTAGGACCACAAGCCGTGATCATTAAAGGTGGTCACATCGGAGATGAGGCCACAGATTACTTGTTTACAAAAGATACTATGTCTATGCGTCGTTCTTGGACTAGTCCTAAATACGATACAGTACATACACATGGAACAGGTTGCACTTTCTCAGCTGTCATAACAGCGGAATTAGCGAAAGGGAAATCTTTGGAAGAGGCCATTACCATTGGTAAAGAATATATTCGTCTAGCTATCTTACATAATCCAGGATTGGGAACAGGGAATGGTCCAGTGAATCATATGGCTTATGAAGATGAGTATTCTGAATAATCCACCGAGCTCCATAAGTATGATGCAAGTCATATCGAATCATTTGGTTGTCGTGGTATACTATAGGTAATCTTTTATAGTTAGTTATTAAGAAACGAGGATTATATTGGAACGTTATGATATAGACACAGTACGATCCATGATGGGCTTGTACTTCATTTGTGGAACACCGAATACGACAGATATTCACAAGACTCTTACAGACGCATGCAAAGGTGGTATTACGTGCTTTCAATTTCGTGAAAAAGGCGAAGGCGCTCTTGTAGGAGACGAAAAAGAACAGTTGGCACGAGAGTTGCAACAAATTTGTAAGGAATATGATGTGCCTTTCATTGTCAATGATGATGTAGACCTTGCAGAAACAATCGGCGCCGATGGTGTCCATGTAGGGCAAGAAGACATGGACTTAGAAGAAGTACGGAAACGCTTGCCCTATGCTCTTGTGGGTACGTCCATTAATTCTATGGAAGAGTTAGAACATACGAAGCTAGACTATGTGGATTACATTGGTGTAGGTCCTATGTATGCGACAAGTACGAAAAAAGATGCCAAAACTGTACGAGGTCCAGAATTAATCTTAGCATTACGTGCTCATAATCCAGCCATCCCAATGGTAGCTATTGGTGGTATCAATCGTGATAATTTCGATGACGTCCTAGCAGAACCAGTAGATGGCATTGCTGTCATCTCAGCCATCACGGAAATGGAAGACATCGAATATGAAACTGCCATGTGGATTGAGAATATGGAATGGTGTAAGATGTTCTTGGAAAAATAATGGGTGGATATCCCTTGACACTAACTACTTTTATCCATACAATAGTATATATACATAAGCGATGAAACAGAGGAGTATACTCCCATTAGCGAGTGAGGATGGTGAAAGCTCACAATCGAGTAGAAGGCGCTGTGGAGCATGAGCAGGAACGTTGTACCATACTAGGTATGGACAATTAGTAAAGGCTATTTTTTAAAAGAGGGCATTAGCCAATTAGGGTGGAACCGCGGGTAAATCTCGTCCCTGTAGCGATTTTCGTTGCAGGGACTTTTTTTATTCCCTGTAAAACATAAGGAGGAATGGAAATGACATTTCAAGAGATGATTTTTACACTCCAAAACTTCTGGGGTGAACAAGGTTGTATTTTACAACAACCATATGACATTGAAAAAGGGGCAGGTACCATGAACCCTGCTACGTTCTTGCATGCATTAGGACCTGAACCATGGTCTGTATGCTATGTAGAGCCATCTCGTCGTCCAGCAGATGGACGTTATGGCGACAATCCAAACCGTTTATTCCAACATCATCAATTCCAAGTTATCATTAAACCGTCTCCAGACAATATTCAAGAATTATACTTGCAAAGTTTGGCAGCCCTTGGTATTCATGCAGAAGATCACGATATTCGTTTCGTAGAGGATAACTGGGAATCTCCAACATTGGGCGCTTGGGGCCTTGGTTGGGAAGTATGGTTAGACGGCATGGAAGTGACACAATTTACATATTTCCAACAAGTAGGATCTATCGACGTAAAACCTGTATCCGTTGAAATTACATACGGTCTAGAACGCTTGGCGATGTACATTCAAGGGGTGGAAAATGTGTATGACCTTCAATGGAATGAACAATACACATACGGCGATGTATGGCATGCGAACGAGGTAGAACAATCTACATACAGCTTTGAATTGGCTGATACAGATATGTTGTTCAAATTATTCGACATGTATGAGGCTGAGGCTACACGGGTTTGTCAATTAGGCTTTGTGTTGCCGGCATACGATTACGTGTTAAAATGTTCTCACACATTTAACTTGTTAGATGCACGTGGTGCTATTTCCATTTCTGAAAGAACAGCTTTCATCGGTCGTGTTCGTAACATGGCCCGTATTTGTGCACAAAATTATTTGGCGAAACGAGAAGAACTTGGTTTCCCATTGTTGAAAGGAGATAAATAAGATGGCTAAGGATTTACTCTTTGAAATTGGGGCAGAAGAAATTCCTGCAGGATTTTTGCCAAATATTAT
>CAUUIH010000030.1:0-12098 GCA_963545165.1 uncultured Veillonella sp. | reverse complement strand
CATGACATCACTCCTTTATCATATCTTTCATTATACCACAGAACAACCTATACCTACTGCAAAGTGTCACTGAAGTATAAATAGTTCGATTCTAAATACTATAAAACTAGGCCTATGATGCATACTGATCCTACTCTTAGCTACATCCCACATTTGACAAAGAGTTTCAAAAAGCGACAGGTCCTACCATCCAGTATAATACTGGTATGCAAACCTGTCGCTTTTATATTTCTATTTTTTTATACGTCTAAGGACCTATTCGTCCATTAGGAAAATAAATGATCTATGTCATCTACATTTAGAATCGTACCAATCGTAAATGGTCCAAAGATACCAAAACGAGCACTTACTTCATCAAAACGCATTTCATTGACAATTTTCTTGAACTGAATTGGATCATCACTCATCAATGTAATGCCCCATTCCCAATCGTCCATACCAAAGGCACCTGTAGTAAACTCTTTGATAGTATCCTCATATTTTTTACCAATTTGACCATGAGAACGCATCATGCTACCACGACTTTGACGATCTAACATATACCAATTGTCTGTTAGATTACGTTGTTTTGTCATAGGGTAGAAGCACATGCATGCCAATCGAGGAATTTTTGGATATAGTCGTTCTTGTACCTTTGGATGGTCTTTGGGAGATTTTACATAATTACTCACTTCAATAACAGATACAAAGGAAGATTCCGGTTGTAATACACTGAAAATAGGCAATTTTTTCAATTGCAACTCTACTTCATTCAACTCTTGCAAACTTGGTTGCAAGAACCAGAACATAATATCTCCCTTGTGACCATTAATTTGATACATGGCATAACTACTTTCATGCGCTTCATGAGCTGTTTCTAATCCGTTGATAAACTCCTTGAATGATTGTAATGCATCTTCTCGTTGCTCAGCAGTCCAAGATCTCCACTTTTCAAAATTAATGGAATAATTAGCATGCAAGCTAAACCATCCTTCATAGGTTTCAGGTACTTTTTCCAATCCTGTTACTTCCGGGCGTCCGTCCATTGCTCCTGGATGTCCATGTTTAAGATCTGTATGTTCAGTATGTGTATGCATATCTTTCACCTCCATAATTTATTCTTTCCATGCTTCTACTAATTCATGGGCTTGTTTAATTCCATCTGGCATGCCTACCCCTTTAAATGGCGTTCCAATCAATGCCAACCCTGGGTAACGTTCTGCCACATGTTTCATTATTGATGCCTCTCGTTCTTTGTGTCCCACTTCATATTGAGGCATACTTTTTTGTAAACGCACTACTTCCATCCATTCTGGGTTTCCTGCGAACTCTAATATCTTTCGTATTTCTGAAAGCGCCAATTCACACAATTCTCCTTCACTGTGCGTATCTACCGTAGAGTCAGTCGGTTTCCCCAAAAAGACACGTAGTACTACTTTGTCTTGTGGTGTCGTTTGGGGCCATTTACTAGAAATATAGGTGCACGCCGTCAATGGCGTTTCTGTACTGCGGGTGATGACAAAGCCTGTGCCTTGCAATGGTTTTGTAAAGGCTGACTTTGGCAAACTTATAATCACGATAGCACAAGAAGATTGATCCATATGGCGCAAATCTTCAAACGCCGCATCTTTTACGAAAAATCTTTCATACGATTTCGGTGGCGTAGTGATGACAAGGCGGTCGTAAGCGACTGTACCTTTTTGTGTTTCCACTACATAACGTTCATCTGTGTAAGATACGTCCAGTACCTCAGTCGATGTATGCAAAGTCACGTTCTTTGGCATTTGCTCCACAAGAGCATCTACTAAGGATTCTAAGCCTCCCGTTAATTGGGCAAATTGTCCTTCTGTAGCCGCCCCAGATTGTTTGCGCATGCTTTGCATAGCCATCATACCTTTGACCAAGTTGCCGTGCTTTTGTTCTAATTGACGAAATTCTGGAAAGGTTCCTAGTAAGCTTAACCGTTTTAAATCGCCACCATAAATACCAGATAAGAGTGGTTCAATTAATAAATTAACTAGTTCATCCCCTAAATGATAACGAAAAAAAGCATCGATACTCATATCCTCATTTCCTGGATAAGGTTTCTTGAAAATATCTAGTCCAGCTCGTAATTTACCAGACCAGCTCAATAAGCTAGACATAGCAAAAGGGAGAAATTCTGTGGGGATACCAATGATGGATCCCCCAGGAATAGGTTTCATACGGCCTTGATGGTAAATGTAGGATTCCCCCGTAGCATTACGCACTAAGGTATCGCCTAATCCCAATTCTTTCACCAAATCTGTCATCGCTGTTTTTCTGGCTAAATACGAATCAGGACCCACTTCTACTACATAACCATCACGGCGTTTTGTTTGTACCTTTCCACCCCAACGATTTGAGGCTTCTAGGACATGTATTTCCCAATCAGGAAAAGCTTTGCCCATATAATAGGCGGATGATAGACCTGTTAAACCGCCGCCAATAATTGCTACTTTCATCTTACACCTCCTTCATGAGAGCTGTTACTACACCATGTGCCATGGCTTTTACAAAGAGCATATCATGATCCGGCATAGGCACTCGTACATAGGACATCCCTAGCTGTTCACATTGCTCCCGTCGTTCTATATCTAAATCATAGGACACTTCCATATGGGTGCAGGTAAAGCCAATAGGCATATATACCACATGGGTATATCCTTCTGAGCCCGCTTGTTCTGTCACCGCTTCTACCGTAGGTGTTAGCCATTCTCCACGAGTACCTGCGCTTTGCCAAGCTAATGTCACATTGGGGAATTCTAATTCTGAGGCAATGCCTTCCATCACTTGTTGCAAACTATGGACATACCCATCATAGGTAATCCCCTTCATCAGCGGCACGCTGTGAGCCGTACACACATATCTTGGGGTAGCCCCTTCTGGTAATGTACGCAATGTATCCTTCGCCCGATCTACCCAGGACGAAACTAATGTAGGGGCATCTGCCCAATTCTGTACTACTTTCCACCTGTCATCCATAAACGGTTTCAGTGGCTCTATATAGGATGCATTTAATAGGTCTGTTCCATAGGGGTTCATCATGAGCACCACAACTGTATCAAAATGATCCAATTCCTTAGCAACATCTCCAATGAGTGGTTCTATATATTTATGTGCTTGTACCACGGTTACCTTGGCAAGGGGTAATTCCTTTTGCAACTCTTCTTGTAATCGTTCTACTTGCCATGCGGTGGTCTCCATTAATTGGGATTGTCCACCAATGCGTTCATACTTACGACGTAACACCTGTAATTCTTCGTCACTTGGCGCATGACCTCTCCGTATGCGGGTGTAATACTCTTTCACCTCTTCTAAGGACCGGGGAGAGCCATAATCTAATACCAATACACAAACTTGTTGTATCTCTTTATCCTCTGTCATGTACATACTCCACTATGTTCCGTAACACTTTAGGATTCGCATCTGGCACAACACCATGACCTAAGTTAAATATATGCTTTCCATGGGCAGTACCTTCCGCTAAAATGCGGTCAATTTCACGTTGAATGGTTTTCCAATCTGCGAATAAATAAGCAGGATCTAAATTGCCCTGTAATGTTTGTTTGATGCCCATCGCACTTGCTTCTGCAATAGAACATCTCCAATCGCAACCAATGACATCTAATGGCAATTCTTTCCATACTGGAAATAAATGCTTAGTACCTACGCCGAACATAGTGACAGGAATATGAGGATATCGCTCCTTGATGGTCCCAATAATACGTTTCATATACGGGAATACACCACTTTCATATTGTTCCATAGAAAGGGCCCCAATCCAAGAGTCAAAAATTTGGATGGCATCCACACCAGCCTGAATTTGACCTTCCATATAGGTGATAGACATAGTAGTCAATCGCTCCATCAACGCATGCCAAATCTCAGGGGTTGTCACTAAACATTGACGAGTTTTTTGATAATTCTTGGAAGGTCCACCTTCAATCATATAACTAGCCAATGTGAAAGGAGCTCCTGCAAAGCCGATCAAGGGAACTGTGAGCATTTCTTTCGTCAGGATTTGGATCGTTTTCACCATGAAGTCCAACGATTCTTCTACCACAATATCCCGTAGCTGTTCCACATCCTCTTTGGACCGAATAGGATTAGAAATAACTGGTCCTATACCAGTTTTAATATTCACATCTACCCCCATTGGCACCAAGGGAGTCATAATATCTTTGTACAAAATAGCCGCATCTACATCATACTCATGAACAGGAAGTGCCGTCACTTTTGCACATAATTCCGGCTGATGAGTAATTTCAAATAAACTATATCGCTCTTTAATCTTGCGATACGCCTCTTGACTTCGTCCCGCTTGACGCATAAACCAAACTGGTCTGCGAGACACCGACTCACCTGCAATCATTTGCAAATAATCTTGTCGTTTTTCCATATATATAATTACACCTTACCTTTAATCAAATCAAAATTAGATTATACATTCTATTGTAGCACATGGCGCGTGTATTTACATATATATTCTATCACTAAGTTATAGAGGATATATCGAGGAATTTCTATAAGATTCACCACTACTATTAATTTGTTAAGAAAGCACCCGCCACAAAGGAAGGTGCTTTTTATACTTTTATATGGTGTTACCTGCTTTTTCTACGTCATAGCTAGGAGCTACAACATCAATCGTTCAATAACAGAGTAGATATTCAACCCAGCACACCAACCGTCGCTAATGGTTTTTCCTGCTGTAATCACATACCGTGGGTCATCAAAATAGGTCCATTTGTAATGTTTCCCTTTTCCTGTCACATGGAACCCGATGCTACGTAAGTAGGATTCAAAGCTAGAGTCCATTTTACGGTATGTACGAATTTTATTTTTCAACTCTTCACGGCGTTTACGGATGGAGTTTTTAAAATGGTTAGCCTCTAACAAGTCTTGGATTACATGTTCACGACGAGAATTAGGGGCGCATAACTTCTTATAATCTGCCAACATATCCAGTACTAAATCACGCACTTCATGAGGGTATAAATCTTTTTCTTCTCCTCGGAGCAAGATAAAGTCTCCTTCTGACATATCCTCATCGGTATCATCACCGTCGAATAAGCGGCCCACTTTTGACATGTACAAATTGCCTTGCTCATCAGTATAAGCCACTCCATGTGGTGTTTGTACTACATCTAGACCATCTGGATCCGTATGGTCCTCCAACTCTTCTAATAAGCGGTCGTAATCGATACGAAGTTGTTTATTTTCCTTATGCAACTCATTATTTTCCGCCAACAACTTTTCGTTTTTATCTTCCAAGGATGTGTAGGCTTCTCGTAAAGATTCATTTTCCTCTTCTAACTCTTTTAACTTCGCCAACAAAACTTTAACTTCTGCCGGTGAAAGTTCACAGGCTTTTTCTGCCGCCTCTAGTTCCGCTTTACGTTGTGCTTCCTCACGGTCTCGTTGAATTTGAGCTTTCCGCTCTTCTTCTAAGCGCAATTGCTCTTCTCGTTCTTCCTCTTTACGCAGCCGTTCGGCTTCTAACTCCGCTATTTGTTCATCTAACAACACTAATTTCGCCACACTTCTTGCATAGGCGGTATACACGGAAACAGGTATTCCCTCTCGCAAAGCTTTCGCCACGTCAAAAATAGAAGGTACTTCCATAGTGAGTAGCGATTCGGACTGCGCTGTATTCCATGGGAACACGCTATCTTCTCCGCAAATCGCTCGTAATGGTATTAACTCGCCGTCCACTAAGTCGTATGCATCTTGGCGTGTCCAAATGATGCCCCACCGCTCCATGACAGTGTTCACTTTTTCCATCATCTCCACGGAGCCAACCTTGGTATACCGTGCGCCTTTAATCATGCCTCGTTTTAGTATCGGTGTCGTTTCAAATACCCGATCATGCACTTCTTTATGATGCATGTGAAGTAAGCGCATCAATGTCATACCTGCTGTAATTTGTAACATTTGTGGCACATCGAATAGACCTTCTTTACGACCTTCTTTCACCAGTTGTGCCAGCATTTCTCCACAGGCCCCACTACGGTGCTCTACATTGGCGGCTTCTAAAGCAGCACTCATAGTGTCTGTAGGAATGACATGTGCCACTTCCTCCATTACTTCTTCTGAATCCATATCTTCAGCCTCAGTCGCCTCTTCATCGTTCATACACATAGGCATAGCAGATACAGTAGGTTCTTCCCCACTGTCAACAGATGGTCTCTCATGGTTCAGTTGGTCAGTACTTTCAGAACTCATGCTTAACATTTGTTGTTGCAAGCTAGTAATCGTCACTCCATCCCAAGTCTGTAATGTGTCCATTGGTCGTAAACGAGAATAATATTGCAACGCAGTCACACAGGATTCAATAGCATGATGTCCCTGCTTATCAATCGAAATGAGCTGTGGTTCCTTTTTACCATATGCATCAGCTGGGAAAAAGAGGATAACATGTTTCATCCGTTCTTTATTGGTACCCCATTGTGCTAAACTTTCATTCATTTTACCATTGTCACTAGGTACGACGATAACATGCGCCAGCCCTAATGTACTCATCGCCAAATCGTCCACATCCAATGGCGGTTCTCCAGATTTAGAAAGAGTCACCATCAAGATAGGCATTTTACATTGCTTATCACCATCCAATACTTTTTGGATATGACGGGCAGGATTATCTACATAACGTGGCGTACCTAACATACGTAGATTGTTATCAATGCCACCTTGCCCTGCATCAATTAAAAATCGACAAAATGCACCGGCTAAGACTGGTAAGAAATGCTCCTTATCCACTGGCTTACCTTCCCCGTGAACTGCCATGGTGATGTATTGCTCTTCTGTATTGTATATAACATCTAATACATATTTTCCTACTTGAATGATAATAGATGATCGGGCAGCCACTACTGGTTTCACTCGTTGTATGGATAAACTGAGTCTTTCATCGCCCCATGTAACAGATCCATCTAGGATGGTCCAGCTCATATTGTCCAGCTGTGGATGTGCGTCTCCCCATATGTGATGATACACTCGATTCACCTGTTCCGACTGTACCCAGTCTATGACGACTTGTACAAACTGTTCCTCTGAAAGTCCTTTCGATACTGGCATTTGTGTTGCGTATAATAACATGTCTCTCTCCTCCTATAAATAGCTAACCTACATGTCCCCATATAAAAAGGTCATACCTTGTTACTATTCGACACATATCATAAAATTCCTACCTGCCAAATCCCGAAATACAAAAAAGCCGCCACAGCTGTGACGGCTTTCAGTATGTTTCAGACTAGATACTTAGTCGATATGGATACCATGGATTTCTTCAGCTAAACGTTTCAATGCTTCCACTGTACGAACGCCTGGTGTGATTTCAGATAATTTTACACGGATGAAGTGGTTTTCTTGTACCGCTTTGATTGTTTGTAATTGAGGGTCAGCTTTGATTTTAGCTACTTTTGCTTGGAAATCATCATCGTTGCGGATAGAGTTACCATAATCAGGAATGATGATATAATCAGGGTTTTGTTGTACTACTGTTTCCCAAGAACCTTTCGCCCAAGTTTTATCTACACCTAAGCCACTCATTACGTTGTCAGCGCCGATTAAACGCAATACATTGGTTGTGTAACCTTCAAACACTGTGAACGGTTGACCATCTTGAGAGTCGTAAACAAACACACGTTTATGTGGTAAATCTTTTAATTTCGCTTGTACTTTTTCTAAGATCGCTCGTTGACCAGCTACCCATTCTTCTGCTTTTGCTTTCACGCCAAAGATTTCACCCAATTTAATCATATCTTTGAAATTCGTTTCTAAATCAGCTTGTGTGGACAAAACAGATTCTGGAATCCAAATATTAACTTTTTGGGCAATCATTTTTTCCGCTGGGATACCTTCTTTACTGAAAGAATCTTCCCAACCTGTGGCAAAATCAGGTTTTACAGACATGAACACTTCATAAGAAGGCCATTTTTCAGACAATACTTTTACTTTGCCATAGGCTTCTTGTAATGGTGGATAGATTTCTTCTTCTTGGAAAGCTGTACCCGCCATTTTATCTTCCAAGCCTAATTGTAACATCATTTCTGTTGTAAATTGAGACATGGATACTGCATGTTTTGGGGCCTCTTTCACAGCAAACTCTGTTTGTTTTCCTTCAAATGTTTGATGCCAAGTCACTTCTGTACCAGTTTTAGCTTGCTCCTTTTCAGCACCACAGCCTGCCACTGCCAAGGCACCACATACTAAAGCTGTTAACACAAAGCCTTTAGATTTTTTCCAATTACTTAACATAGTCTTCCCTTTCTTACTAAACTTAGTAATACAAATGATACACGCCATTTTCCATAGACACATGGAAAGGCACTTCAAAAATAGGCTCTAGCAACTCCGGTGTCAACACCTCTTGTGGTGTTCCCGTTTGTAGCACTTTGCCATCTTTCATCAACACGATGTGATCACAATAGCGCGCTGCTAGATTTAAGTCATGGAGAACTACAATACTTGTACCCGAAAAGTTTTGCAATTCTTTCATGAGCGCTACCTTGTATTTCATGTCTAGATGATTCGTTGGTTCATCTAACAATAATACCTCTGTTTGTTGTGTCAATGCTTTTGCAATGAACACCCGTTGCCGTTCACCGCCGGACAAATGTCCCATTTCTTCCTCCGCCAGGTGAGATACACCCACTTGATCCATATAGGACTGGGCAATTTCAACATCTTCCGCTGTATAATTTCCAAAATGACTTTTATAAGGATATCGTCCCATAAGCACAATATCTTTCACTAAAAAATCATCAATCATAGCATCATGCATTTGCGCCAATACAGCCACCTTCCGTGAAAAGGTAGGACCATCAATAGTTTGTAACGGCACACCATCTAATGTAATCGCATCGGTGGGATGCAATTGGCTCAAATGTCCTAGGAGTGTCGATTTACCACAACCATTAGGCCCGATAATAGCGGTCATTTTTTGCTTTGGAAATGTGAGTTTTATGTCATCTAATATTTGTCGCTTTCCATAGGAAAAGGACAATGAATTTACCTCGTACATAGTCCCTACTTTCTACCCCTGATGGCGGTACCTCGTCATGATAATCCAAATAAATAGCGGTGCCCCTATCAAGGACGTCAGTACGCCGATAGGAATTTCTTCAGGGCTATACATGGCCCGTGAAAGTACATCCGCCCAGATCATCACAATACTACCAATAAGTGGCGCAAAAATAAGTAATCGTCCATGTTTAGGTCCCCCTACCATGCGCGCCAAATGCGGAATAATAAGACCCATAAAGCCTACTACGCCCACTTTTGCCACTAAGGTAGCGATGGCCACTGAGGATACAATCACCATAGATAATTGCAAAGATTTCACAGATAAGCCCATTTGTTTTGCTTCCTGTTGCCCTAGTAAAAGGACATCAAAATCCTGTTTATACATGTACATATAGAGCATTAACAAACCGATAATGATGGCTGTTAATGGTAAATCTCTCCACTGGATGCCTGCAAAACTGCCTAGCAACCAGAACATAGCACTTCGTACTTGTGCTTCATGCTTCGCGCCATAAATAATCATCATCGTAATGGATGAAAAAATACCTGTCATACCCATACCGATTAAGATTAATTTTACTGGACTTTGGCTACGGCCCACGCAGAGTAACACCAACAAGATAGAAATACCCGCTCCTAGAGCTGCAAAGAATGGCACATTATAGGATACCAAAAATGGTAAGCCCCCCATGATGATGGCAAAGACTGCCCCTGTACTAGCCCCTGACGAGACACCTAGCACATAGGGATCAGCTAATGCATTTCGTGTTACCGTTTGCATCAAAACCCCTACCAAGGATAATCCAATCCCTGTCAGTACAGAATACAACAACCGCGGCAAGCGAATATCTTGCACAATGGTGCTCAACATGTTCATCTCATCTGTTGGCACTGGACTGGTAAACGCCTGGTACATATCCCACACCGATATAAAAGAAGCCCCAAACTGAGGAGCAACTACAAGTGAAATAACCAGTAAGATTAGTAATCCTACAATTTTTAATTTCATGCTATACGCCCTTTTTAACTATACCCAATATACGCTTAGGAGTTTCCCTCACGAATGTCGTACCTCCTACAGTAAAAAAAGAGCGACCCCTTACAGGCGCTCTTTTGTCTATATATAGTATACTATAATTTTCGATATAGTGTAAAGCACTAAGCTTGATTTTTAATACACTACAATTTTTATCACATATCATTTTAATAGCCCTTTTCCTAGCAATATGTGTCGTATCGTCATAATCGGATGTGTCCATAACATACGAGGACCACTGTAGCGCATGACTTCTTTAATTCGTTCCCGATAAGTCGGTGCATAGCAATGTGTCTTGCACATGGCGCAAAAGGTCTTTTCCTCCATATGCGGGCACCGCTCTACCCTTGCTTCCGCATAGTGCATCAATTCTGCACAACTGTCACAGAGATCGCCGGACTTCCGTCCATGCTGCCCTTTGCAGTAGATTTCTATCATTTTGCGCACCGTTTTTAATTCTTTCAATCGCTTATCTTCTATAATCTGTTGTTTCGTAAGTTCTTTCATCACTAGAACCTCACTATGTAATCGCAAATATGTTAATATATCACGTTCTTACCAAATCTTGTGTTCATACTAACATGCCTAGAAACTGCGACTCAGTGCTTTCTATCACAATATGACTTGTAAATATAGTTACAAAAGTCCTATCCCTATAACCAAATCGATTCATTTCAAATTTCTTGCATTAACTTTCATTACAATAAAAATTAAAGGAAAGCAAGTACAATGCACTGAACTTTCCTCTAGTATATTAGGCAAATCGGTTATATGCCTATAGATTTATAATGTAATCGGCAAAAATGTTAGTAACATAGCAATAAAGATAGCTGGTAACAAGTTCGCCACTCGAATCTTGTTGGGCCACAATACATTGATACCTACGCAAAAAATTAAAATAGATCCCACGTAGGATAAATTATCAATCGCCTCTGGAGTCATAAGCGGTGCTGCCAAGTGTGCTAAGCCCGTAATCATCCCCTGTGTAATCCCCACTGGTAAAAAGGAAAACAAAGCCCCTTTTCCCATGGAGGATGCCATGACCATCACAATAATTCCATCTAGAATACTTTTGACAACCATCGTACTGTAATCGCCAGTCAAACCATCTTGAATGGATCCAATGACCCCCATGGCTCCCACCGTAAAGGTCATGGATGCTGTAATAAAGGCATTGGTAAACTGAGGATCCCGACTGTTACCGGTTTTCAACTTTAACCATTCTCCAACGGCCGTAATACGACGATCAAAGTCGATGAGTTCTCCAATGATCGCCCCTAGCACCATTGAGATAATCATCATCATAGGTCCCGTGGTATGAAGGCTATCACTGACGATAACTAACATATATTGCATAGTGCCACTCATGCCTAATAAAAGGATAATGATACCACACACCATCATGAGCGTTTCTTTTAAATTATCTTTCATACGGTGTCGAATCAAGAGGCCTAATACACTGCCACATATAATTAACACCACATTAAGGATGGTTCCCATACCATGCATTGGTATTCCTCATCTTTCTAAAAAATTACTACACTATCGTCCCCATCCACTTCATTTACACGAACTTGCACTGTTTCCAAGTGAGAGGTCGGAATATTTTTGCCTACATAGTCCGCTCGTATAGGCAGCTCCCGATGGCCTCGGTCCACTAGCACCGCTAATTGGATGGCGCTCGGTCTACCTGCATCCATCAACGCATTCAAAGCAGAGCGAATGGTACGACCTGTAAACAACACATCATCTACAAGAATCACGACTTTACCAGTCGTATCTAGAGTGAAAGGAGATCCCTCCTTCAAGGTTTCTCCACGATCATCACGATACAAGGAGACATCCATAGTCGCCACATCCACTTGAATACCTTCAATAGCCTCAATTTGTTCTTGCAATCGTTTTGCTAGGTAGACACCACGGCGCTCGATACCAATGATTAAAGCATTGGATAATCCTTTATTACGCTCCAAAATTTCGTGCCCAATACGACGAATGGCACGCATCATACCAGCTTCATCAATTAAGATACGTT
>CAUUIH010000029.1:0-12109 GCA_963545165.1 uncultured Veillonella sp. | reverse complement strand
GACATGATATGGTCTATAAATTGGGGCCTTATGGCAAATATTTAGCATGCTCTAATTTTCCAGATTGTCGCAATATCAAGTCCATTACAGTTAGCACGGGAGTGACATGTCCTAAATGTAAATCTCATGAGATTTTAGAACGTAAATCCAAGCGAGGCCGTGTTTTTTATGGTTGTGAAGGGTATCCATCTTGCGATTTTACCATGTGGGATAAACCTATTGATAAAACCTGTTCCGTATGTGGTAGCTTAATGGCTGAAAAAGTATATAAAAATGGCAATAAAAAAGAGTTTTGTTCCAATCCTGATTGTGAAACAAGGCCAAAACGTAAACCAAGAACAAAGAAAGAAGATAAAGAATGAAAGATTTTGTAACTATTATTGGAGCTGGTCTTGCTGGCTCTGAGGCAGCCTATCAATTGGCTAAACGTGGCATTCCTGTACACCTATATGAAATGCGTCCTAAAGTGTCTTCACCGGCACATCATACAGATCAATTTGCGGAGTTAGTATGTTCTAACTCTTTGCGTGCAAATACGATAGAAAATGCAGTGGGTCTTTTAAAAGAAGAAATGCGTCGGTTAGACTCTTTAATTATGGAATCTGCCGATGCTACTCAGGTGCCAGCAGGGGGTGCCTTGGCTGTAGATCGGCATGCATTTAGTGAAAGAGTCACAAAACGGATTAAAGAACATCCATTAATCACGGTGATTCATGAAGAAGTGACAGAGATTCCCACAGAAGGAATTGTTATTTTTGCAAGTGGTCCACTCACATCAGAAGCATTAGGAACTAAGATTAAAGAGTTAACTGGTTCTAAAGATTTTTATTTCTATGATGCAGCAGCCCCTATTGTCACAGCAGAATCTTTGAATTATGATAAAGTATTTGCAGCTTCACGATATGATAAAGGGGATGCAGATTATTTAAACTGTCCTATGACGAAAGAAGAGTATGATGCTTTCTATGAAGCACTGACTACAGCTGATGTGGTACAACCAAAAGATTTTGAAAAAGAAATCTATTTTGAAGGATGTATGCCTGTAGAAATTATGGCATCTCGTGGGGTAGATACATTGCGCTATGGACCTTTGAAACCAGTTGGTCTTGTAGATCCACGTAACCATATTGAGTGGCATGCAGTTGTGCAGTTGCGCAAGGAAAATAAAGAAGCTACTATGTATAATTTAGTAGGCTTTCAAACGCATTTAAAATGGGGTGAACAAAAGCGTGTATTTCAGATGATTCCAGGGCTAGAGAATGCTGAATTTATTCGCTATGGCGTGATGCATCGTAACACGTATATTAACTCTCCTGAACTGTTGAACCAAGCATTCCAACTACAATCAAATCCACGATTATTCTTTGCTGGTCAAATGACAGGTGTGGAAGGGTATCTAGAATCAGCAGCTGCGGGTATGATGGTCGCTATCCAAGTGGCACGTATGTTACAGGGGAAAGAATTTGTTACATTCCCGAAAACAACGGCTCTTGGTGGTCTAAGCCATTACATTAGTGCCTATGAAGGTTCCAACTTCCAGCCAATGAATATAAATTTTGGCATCATGGAGCCTTGGGGTGCTAAAGTTCGTAAGAAAAAAGAAAAAAATGCATTAATTGCTCAACGTGCTTTAGAAGAATTAGAAGCATTAATTACATCTGAAAATTTATTGGACTAGCTAATGGTTTTGAGACAGATTAAGTATAGTACTTTGGTTATACAAAGGTAACAGAAGTTTGTACAGTGTAACATTTTAATACATAAGAAAAAGAGGAAAGAAGCAGCTATGAGCATTCTTTCCTCTTTGATTATGTTATAGATTTTTTGTCCTACAGAAATCATTATGTATGGGAATGTAATAGAATCTATTATTTTCCTTTTTTACCTTTCCCTGTAGGGAATACATGTGTATCCATGGTTCCTTTATAATGAAGGTATAGCCAGATGCCGAAGGACACAGCCATTACAATTAAACTTGTAACCTGTGCAGATTTAAATCCTAATGTTAGGTTGACATAATCTCCACGTAGGAATTCTAATAAGAATCGTAAGCCGGAATACAAGAAGGCATATAAGCAGAAGATTTGACCTTTCTTATGGGGGAACACATTAGCCAATAGTAAGATTACAAATAAAATAATATCTACTTGGCCTTCCCAAATTTCAGCCGGCCATAATGGTTGATTTCCATAGGTACGATATGCCAAAGTAGTTTCTGGATAGAGAATCCCAAAGTTTCCCCCAGTAGGGTGACCAAAGGCATCACCATTCATGACATTTGCCATACGTCCTACTGATTGACCTACCATAAGGGCTGGTGCAAATAAATCAGCAAATGCCCAAGGGTCAACATTTTGTTTCTTTAAATAATAAATTCCAGCAATAGCACCTAAGAGGACCCCACCTTGGATAGCCATCCCACCTTGCCATACGTAAGGAATTTCTAATAAGTGATTGTGATAGTAACCCCAGTCAAAGAAGAACACATCCCATAGACGGGCACCGATGATACCAGCTATCGCAACAGTAATGGTAAAATCAACCATGTGTTTTTCCCATCCACGGCCATCTTTTTTCATAATGAAGTAGCCCACAATAGCAGCGCTAATAATACCTAGTGCAAGGAGTAATCCGTAGGCTCTTACAGGAAAGCCTCCGATAAAAAATAAATATTGATACATAGTACCTCCTAATTATTTCTGTGTAATATACGTGTAATATTCCTACCTTTGTAGTGTACCATAAAATTTAGAGAAATAGTATAGTGTTCCCAATATATGGGCTGAATGTGATATAATAGAAAGGTTAAAAGGAGCGCTTATGAAACACTTACATTTTATGAAACACATGGTGCTAGGAATATCCGTAGCTAGTTTGTTTGCTTCTTACCAAGTAGCAGAGGCGACAATTCATATTCCCTTTCCAGCACTGTCCAATACAACAACAGCAGTAGAACCTACACAATATGTAGGACCTATGTTGTATGTACCAGAAAAGCAAGAAGTTACATTACCTATCACCATGGTATTTGATCCAATCATATCAGAAACGGAGTATGATAAAAAGTATGTACAGAATGGTACGTCAATCATGTCTCCAAGCTGGTTCGAACTAACAACGACTGGTTTAAAAGCAAGTTCTAAGCTATCTCATCAGTATGTGAATAGTTATAAGGAAAAAGGATATCGAGTATGGCCTTTGATTACAAACCAATTCGATCCAGACATGACCAGCGAGATCCTTCATAATGAATCGCAGTGGGAACGATATAAACAAGGTCTTATTAATTATGCTACAGAATATGGTTATGATGGATATAATTTTGACTTTGAAAATGTTCATTATAAAGATAAAGCACAACTAACCAAGTTTGTCGATTTTTTGGCGAAAGGCTTACGAACGTATAATCTACATACATCAATCGATGTAACAGGTTATTCTAATAGTGAGAACTGGTCTTTAGTGTATGATCGTAAAGCCTATGCTGATGCAGTAGATTATGTGGTACTTATGGCGTACGATGAAACTTGGGCATCTAGTGATACAGCAGGTCCAGTTGCCTCCTATCCATGGGTGAGAAAGCATACAGAACAAATGCTTTCAGAAGTGCCAGCATCAAAACTCGTACTGGGTATTCCATTTTATATGCGTGAATGGTCTGTACCAGTGAAAGGTTCTTGGGAAGGAAAAGCAAAAAGTAAAACATTAGCCATGACCAAAGCGTTGGACTTAGAACGTGAATACAGAGATGTACTGCATTGGGATGATCGATTAAAAGGTAATTATTTGACCTTAACAAATACAAATAATGTGTATGGTATATATGATGAAAAGAAACCATATGAAGGGACACTGACTAAAGTTTGGTTTGAAGATCCGCAGTCATTAAGTTATAAAGTAGGTCTTGTTAAAGAATTACAACTAGCGGGAGTTGCTGCTTGGCGTAAAGGTTTTGAAGCTAGTGATGTATGGCCGGTATTGAGTTCTGCTCTAGATGGTGCTAATACAAACAGTACTGAAAAAGAGAAAGCACTTTCAGACAATAAAGATCATAAAAAAGAAGTTAAGAAGCAAGAAAAAAAGAAAGATAAAAAGAAAGATAAAAAGAAAAAATCTAAACATAAAGATGCTTCAGAAGTGACTAGGATTTCTAAAGACGGTAAAGAAATCGTGTTAAAGTTCAAAAAAACTAAAAAACACTCCGATGAAACAGGCGTTGTACAGGTTACAAAAGAAAAAAAGTCTTTGCCTAAAGACTAAGACTTGGAGTATACTTAAATGTATTAATACATACAATTGAGGAGGCATAGCATGTACGAAAAATACGTGGCGCAAGACATTGAAAAGAAATGGCAAACATATTGGGAAGAGTCTGGAGTGTTTAAAACAGAGTATGACCCAAGTAAAGAAAAATATTATGTATTAGAAATGTTCCCATACCCATCTGGTAACTTACATATGGGACATGTGCGTAACTATTCGATTGGTGATGTAGTGGCGCGTTTCAAAAAAATGCGTGGATTTAATGTATTACATCCAATGGGTTGGGATGCATTTGGTATGCCAGCGGAAAATGCAGCTATTAAAAACGGCGTGTCTCCTAAAGATTGGACATTAGATAATATTGCCAACATGACACGACAACAAAAAGAGTTGGGTTTATCCTATGACTGGGACCGTGAAGTAGCTACTTGTAAAGAGGATTATTATCGTTGGACACAATGGCTATTCCAACAATTTTATAAACAAGGTTTAGCCTATAAAAAAGAAGCAAAAGTTAACTGGTGTGAACACGACCATACAGTATTGGCGAATGAACAGGTTATCGACGGCAAATGCTGGCGCTGTGATAATGATGTGGTGAAAAAGGACTTAAAACAATGGTTCTTGAAAATTACTGATTATGCAGACCGCTTATTAGAAGATTTAGATACATTGGATCAATGGCCAGACCGTGTAAAAGCGATGCAACGAAACTGGATTGGTCGTAGTGAAGGGACACAATTTGCATTCCATGTGCCTAAAATTGATAAATCCTTTGAGGTGTACACTACACGTGTGGATACATTATTTGGTGTGTCTTATGTGGTGTTGGCACCTGAGCATCCATATGTAAAAGAATTAATTCAAGATGCTACAAATAAAGCAGAATTAGAAGCTTTCATTGAAACATTGCGCAATCAAAGTGACATTGAACGGACCTCCACAGAAGCAGAAAAAGTAGGTATGTTCACAGGTTCTTATGCGACACATCCAATTACTGGTAAAGAAGTGCCAATTTGGATTGCTAACTATGTACTAGCAGATTATGGTACAGGTGCTGTTATGGGCGTACCTGCTCATGATGAAAGAGACTATGCATTTGCGAAAAAATATGATTTACCTGTGAATTGGGTAATTCAAAATAGTGCCCAAGATTTGGATTTCCAAACGTTAGAGGCTGCCTTTACAGAAGATGGTGTGTTGGTGAACTCTGGTGATTTCAGTGGTAAAACATCAGAAGAAGCACGTCAAGCACTAGGTGATTACTTCACAGAACAAGGCACAGGTCGTAAAACTGTAAACTTCCGTCTTCGTGATTGGTTGATTTCTCGCCAACGTTATTGGGGATGTCCAATTCCAGTTGTGTATTGTGAAAAATGCGGAGAACAATTAGTTCCAGAGGACCAATTGCCTGTGAAACTTCCAGAAGATGTATCCTTTGATGGTGGTGCGATTTCTCCATTGGCAACGTCTGAAACATTTTTAAATACAACATGCCCTTGCTGTGGTGGTCCTGCAAGACGTGAAATCGATACAATGGATACATTCATTGATTCTTCTTGGTATTTCTTACGCTATACAGATGCACGAAATGATAAAGAAGTATTCAACAAAGAAATTGCGAAATATTGGATGAATGTAGACCAATATATCGGCGGTATTGAGCACGCCATTCTACATTTATTGTATGCTCGTTTCTTTGTGAAAGTATTGCATGACATTGGATTAGTAGAAGTAAATGAACCTTTCAAAGCTTTATTAACACAAGGCATGGTGTTAAAAGAAGGTTCTAAAATGTCTAAATCCAAAGGTAATGTGGTATCTCCAGAAGAAATCATTGCGAAATATGGTGCAGATACAGCACGTTTATTCATTTTATTCGCAGCACCAGTAGATCGTGACCTAGATTGGAGCGACCAAGGGGTAGAAGGTTCCTATCGTTTCTTAGGCCGTGTATGGCGTATTATTGATACTTACCAACAACTTGGTGCAGTAGGACATCATGATAGCTTATCCAAAGATGAAACTGCATTACGCCGTGAATTACATCGTGCGATCAAAAAAGTAACAGAAGACTTAGATGGTAAATTTAACTTTAACACTGCTATTAGTACTGTTATGGAATTGGTAAACGCTATGTACCAATTCAAAGATAGCCATGATACAGTGCAAAGTGATTTAGCAAAAGAATTAGTGGAAAAATTAACATTATTGCTAGCTCCATTTGTACCGCATATTACTGAAGAAATTTGGCATGAATGTGGATTTGATGGCTCTGTACATGCCGCATCTTGGCCTACGTATGAAGAGTCTGCTCTCGTGGTAGATGAGGTAGAAGTGGCAGTTCAAGTGAATGGTAAAGTGCGTGATAAATTGACAGTATCTGTTTCTTTATCTAAAGAAGAATTAGAAGCAGCTGCGAAAGCATTACCACGTGTACAAGAGTTTACAGAAGGTAAAACTGTTGTAAAAGTGATTGTAGTACCTAAAAAATTAATTAATATTGTAGTCAAATAAAACGAGGTTCCTATGGAAAAACGTAAGGACTATATTAGCTGGGATGAATATTTTATGGGGGTTGCCATGTTAGCGGGGCAACGCTCCAAAGATCCCAATACCCAAGTAGGGGCTTGTATTGTGAGTGATGATAATAAAATTTTATCTATCGGTTATAATGGTATGCCCTTAGGTTGTGATGATGATGATTTCTCTTGGAATCGTAATCGAGAAGAAGACAATAAATATTTCTATATTGTGCATAGTGAACTAAATGCGATTTTAAATTATCGTGGTGGTTCTCTAGAGGGAAGTAAAATATATGTTACCTTATTTCCTTGTAATGAATGTGCAAAAGCCATCATTCAAAGTGGCATTAAAGAAGTCATTTATTGGCGTGATGATTACAAAGATACGCGAGAAGTGCAAGCATCAAAACGATTGTTTCACACTGCTGGAGTCACTATAACGGCGTATGAACCAAGCGGTAGACAATTATCTTTAGAACTATAATATAACAGACTACGTATGTATATAATAAGGCTGAACTTGAGGATATATTCCTAGGTTCAGCCTTTTGCATGTGCATATCATAATATCGAACAAAAGAACGGCTAGGTCCTAATAGAACCTAGCCGTTAGTATGTTCGATATTTACTTATTGTTGCCTATTACTTTTTTGATAGCTTTTACACCTTTAGAAGTAATATTTTTGCCAGTTTTTGTCAACCGTGTACGAGTTCGTGTAACTCTACCCATAGCAGTCAGAGAAGATTGCTTACGAGGCTTCATATCTCTTTCGTTACCAAAATCACCACGGCGAATACTAGTTGCTTTTACTTTTTCAGAACCAACTGAACGTTGTAATTCTTTCATAATTATTTTTGTTTCTACAGATTTTTCAAATGTATATACATCGGCTGCTACATATCCTAATTGTGGATAAGCGTGTAGAATCACATGGCAATGATGAGATACGGCTACCAAGAAAATTTCATCCTCTAGAATTTGGCAGTCGATTTCTTCAACGCATTGGTTCGTAATTGCTAAAGCATTCACAATAGCATCTTGTAAGACAGCAGGAGATTCTATTTTTTCATCAATACATGAATATAAATCAATTAAGACGTGTTCACCTAAAACGTGCATGTTTTCACCTACTTTCATTCACAGTCTATTATATAAGATATTTTTATTTTTGTAAATTTATTATACTTTTTTGTAATAGTTACAATTATAAAAATTAAATTATAGAATTTACGAAACTCTACTCTTATGGTAAGCTATAGGTAAGACATAGAGAGCTATGCCCTTTTGAACAAGTCGTTCAAATTTGTAAAGTATGCTACATATAGTAATGCTAGGAGGTCCTATTATGAAAGCACCGTTACGTTACGATTTTGCTTCTTTTTCTACGGAAGCTAAAGCTGTTTGCCCTGAACGAGTATTTACAGATTTTTTACACCGCTATGCTTATGGCGTAGATGCTTCTTGTTATTCTTATGTACCACAAGTAGTGGTGAAAGCTAATAATGAAGCCGAAGTTATTACCATTTTGAAACTAGCGAATCAATATGGCACACCAGTTACTTTTAGAGCTGCAGGTACATCCTTATCTGGACAAGCTTCTAGTGAACATGTGCTGGTGGTTGCTAATGATGGCTTTAAACGAATGGAAGTATTAGATGGGGGTAAGGCGCTGCGTTGTGATTGCGGTGTTATTGGTTCCGATGCCAATGAAAAATTGGCTCCTTATGGACGTAAAATTGGGCCAGATCCAGCTACCATTGCTAGTGCATTAGTAGGGGGCATTTTTAATAATAACTCTTCTGGCATGTGTTGTGGCACTGTAGAAAACTCGTATCAAACGGTGAGATCTGTACGTGTTGTATTAGTGGACGGTACGATTTTAGATACTAGCGATCCAGCTAGTGTACAAGCTTTCATGACCTCTCGTGCTGATCTTGTAAACGGATTATTAGACCTTCGTAAATGGATTTTTGATGATCCAGAATTAGTAGAATTAATTCAACGTAAATTTAAAATTAAAAATACAACAGGATATTCCATTAATACATTAGTCGACTTTGAAGATATTGTGGATATTTTAAATCATATCTTCATTGGATCTGAAGGTACATTAGGGTTTGTATCCGAGGTGGTCTACAATACAGTGGAAGATAAAAAGTTTAAAGCTTGTGGTCTTGTGTTCTACAAAGAATTATCTGATGCATCTCGTGCCGTTGTAACTCTTGCGAATATGGGGCGTAAATATGTAGTATCTGCTGAAATGATGGACTATCTCAGCTTAAAAAGTGTACAAAAATTAGAACAAGTACCTGATTTTGTTCGTGGTGTACCAGAGGGAACTAGCTGTATTCTATTCCAATCTGAAAGCAATAATGAACAAGAATTGGCAGAACAAGTGGAATATATTAAAGAACAATTAAAAGATATTCCTACGATTATTCCTAGCTTATATTCTACAGACCCAGCAGAATACAATTCATGGTGGTATATCCGTAAAGGTTTATTGCCAATTGCTGCGGGACAACGTAAATCTGGTTCTACAGTAATCACAGAAGACGTATGCTTTAAAATTGAAGATTTCGTAAAAGGTATTGGAATTATTACAGAATTGTTCCGTACTTATGACTTTATGGATAATGGCATTATCTTTGGACATGCTCTAAGCGGTAATGTTCACTTTATCATTACTCCAGACTTGAATGACCCTAGAGAACGTGATAACTTCAGTGGCCTTGTGAAAGAAATGGCGGAACGTGTGGCTGCTGTAGAAGGTAGTATTAAGGCTGAACATGGTACAGGTCGTATGGTGGCACCATTTGTAGAACTAGAGTGGGGTGTGAAAGCGTACCAAGTCAACCGTCGTATTAAGGAATTATTTGATCCTACGTATTTAATTAATCCGGATGTTATCATTACAGATGATCCAGAGGTATATAAAAAGAACTTAAAAGCAATGGCAGCTATTGATCCATTGTTCAATATGTGTATTGAATGTGGTTTCTGTGAAAAGAACTGTCCATCTAAAAACTTAACATTAACGCCTCGTCAACGTATCTCTTTGGTGCGTGAAGAGACTCGTCTTCGCCAAGAAGGCAAACATGCAGAAGCAGATGCTTTAGCAGAAGGATATCAATACTATGGTGTGGATACATGTGCAGCATGCTCCATGTGCTCCATGTTATGTCCTTTAGGTATTGATACAGCACAAATTGCATTATCTGTTCGTAAAGTAACAGCCAAAGGTCATGGTATTGCTGAAGCCATTTATGATAACTTCCCGGCTACCTTAGCCGCAGCTCGTATGGGGGTTACATTAGGTGGTGCTGCTGGTAAAGTAATTACGAATAAACTAATTTCTAAAATTACAAAAGGTGCCCATGAATTAACAGGAGTTACTCCATATGCACCAACAACATTGCCAAAAGCAAATCGTCACAAATTGAAAAATCAACGTAATACAGTGGGCAATGATAATGTGGTGTACTTCAGTACCTGTGCAAACCGAGCATTCAAACCAAATCAAGGACAAAAAGATACTCGCAGCTTGCAACAAGTCATGGAAAACTTATGCAAAAAAGCAGGTTACAACGTTATCTATCCACGTCATATTGAAAATCTATGCTGTGGCTTGAGCTTTGAAAACTACGAAGATATTGATAAACGTGCATTGCGTGATTTAGAAAATGCATTATTAGAAGCAAGCTGTGGTGGTGTGTATCCAGTTGTGATTGATCACTCTGCATGTTTCTCCCATGCTTTCAAACATATTAAATCTGTGACAATCCTAGACGTATCTGAATTCTTGTATACTCACATCGTGCCTAAATTAGATATCGTGAAGTGTAAAGAACGTGTTATCGTTCATAAACAATGTAAAATCAAAAAAGCTGGTAAGGAAAAATATATTGAGCTTATCGCACGTGCATGTACTGATGAAGTATTCAATATTAAATCCTTCGCATGTTGTGGTTTTGCAGGGCAAAAAGGGTTCTTTACACCTGAATTGAATCATTCTGCTACACGAGATTTGGGTGATGAAGTGAAAGAGTACGGAGCAACACTAGGAGTAAGCTCCAGCTCTACCTGTGAAATTGGTTTAGGAGAACGTGCAGGCATTCCATTTATTGGTATTGCATATCTATTAGATGCATGTTCTAAATAACCATTCATCACAATCATATGATAGAAAAAAAAGCAGTCCTTTTAGGACTGCTTTTCTTTTGTTTAATCTATGAAGCAGATAGATTTTTTCTAGCAAACAACGTATACTTAAGTTATAAATGACACAAGATAGAGATTAGATTGTGATAGGTAGAGAGTTATTTAATGGATATATCCATTATTTTTTGAATAGATAAAAAGGAGATGCAATGAAAGTAAATAAAAAAGCGTTACTATTAACAGCTATTATGGGGATGACCTGGTTTGGAGCATTGGCTATGGATGGTGTAGTATCTGAAGAGAGGAATGGCGTCAGTGCAGTTAGTAGCACTTCTAGTATCGACGATGAATCAGAGGAAAAAAATGATGCTGGTGAAAAGCACTACATGTACACATTTAAGTTAAATGACTCAAACCGTAAATTTGCAACTATTGAACCTTTAGAAGCGAGTGACGACCATACTATCTCAAATGCTAAAAAAACGAATCTATATGGTATGAAGGCAATAGAAGCAGAAGTAAACTCTGTGTATCCAAGCGATTCGCTACATACAAACTATGTGGCTCTAATACGTTGGGATCTTGGAGGTCCAGATCCAATAGATAGAATAACGATTCATGACGGAGGGGACTATTATAAATATGTCACCTATGGATTGACTGAACTTTATGATAAAGAAAGTAAAGATAAAACAAAAAGTGGATTTGGTATGGAATTTACGATTAAATTAAAAAAAGCTGCCTATAAGGATGAAGAAAGGGAACTCAAAAATTTAGCTCAAATTTTACAGATTCTTGGTAGAAACACTATAGAAGATGGAGAAATTTTTAAGCCTTATGAATACATTTATACTGGACAAACTGAGGGGATGGACATAAATCGTAAATCTAATATTGTTGGTTTTGTTACTATTCCTGACAGAGAACTTCAATCTTTAGAGACTCCATATGGACGCGTAGATTTTATTGCCTTTATTGGTGTAACGGAACGAGAATTACAAGCCGTGATGAAGAAAGAAATCACTGTAAAAGAGTTGTACGAAAAACTTGGCACTGATGTGACAAGTTACACTAGAAAGTCTGTGATATAGTTACACTGAATGGCGTTAGTGTAAAATGTTTGTGGGAAAATAAAATAGCAAAAGAAGGTCATCCTTTG
>CAUUIH010000028.1:0-12288 GCA_963545165.1 uncultured Veillonella sp. | reverse complement strand
GTGCTTTCCATACTTCATAGGCAGATTTACCGTCAGCACCTTTTTCGCCTTTGATCGCTGTATAGAAATCATCATCGGATTTACCGGCATTCTCTGGTTTTTCTTTCCATAATTCTAACGCAGATTTACCATTTGTACCGTTAGTACCATTAATACCATCTGCTCCTTTTAATGATGCTAGATACTCAGCCTCTGTTTTATTGCCATTACCGTCTTGTGCTTTCCATACTTCATAGGCAGATTTACCGTCAGCACCTTTTTCGCCTTTGATTGCTGTATAGAAATCATCATCAGATTTACCTGCATTTTCTGGTTTTTCTTTCCATGTTGCTAGAGCAGATTTACCGGCTTCGCCTGTGTCACCTTTTGGCCCTTTAAAATTAGGGTCATTTTTAAGCGTTTCTTTATCCAGTTTAATAGCCGTCTTGCCATCTTCAGTTGCGGTAGTTAATCCATCACCTAGTTTATACAGTTCATTAAAGACAGTCGTAAAGTTGTTTTTAGTGACAACTTCACTGCCACCAGCGGTAAGTTTACCATTATCATTCGCCAAGGTAATTGGGTTAGTATCGCCAATAGACACACTTGTGAAAGACGGTGATTTCAGCATACCAATACGTACGGTACCCGCATCTGTATAAGTAATCAAATTATCGGAAGAATAACTCTCCGCCAGCGCAGAGCCATAGACAGTGCTAGCTTTACCTTCGATAGGTAAAATACTGCCAACTTTAGTTTTAATAAGCGTGTTCTTTGTACTAGCCTTGCTTTCTTCATCCTTAGAGTCATAGGAGTTTGTAGACACCGTAAAGCCACTATTCGACACAGCTTTCAATTGTGCTACATTGACCGCATCTGTATCTTCCGTACCCGCTGCTACATTGATGATCTGACGAGTTTCTCCACGTGCAGAATTACCAACAGACACTGCCCCTTTTCTCGCTTTCCAAGTGCCCACCAACTTATTAATTTCTATCTCTTTGTCAGACACTTCTTTGTTTTTCGCAGCTAAACGAGTTTTATTATCTGCTAATTGCGTTTTTACCGTTTCTAGTTCCGTTGTATTATTAGCTGCTGTCAGTTCTTTTTGTTTTTCTAACAACGTATTACGTTCTGTTTGAATCGCTTCCGCTTCTTTTTGCAACGCTTTATACTCTGCATCTTTTGCATCAAATTGAGCTTGCAAATCTGCATCCAATTTCAATGCATTATCAGTACCTTTCACAACAGCAGTTTCAGACGGATCGTAACCAATCACATCGGCATTACGATCACTCAATGCATTATATCCTAGAGCAACAGACTGATTGACTTCTGCTTTTGCAGCATTTCCTAAAGCTACACTACTTTCACCATTTGAAATAGCTCCCACACCAAATGCTGATGAACGCACACTATTTGCTTCTGCTGCATAGCCTATTGCAGTACTAAAGTCACCATTAGCTTCAGTAAATCCCCCTTGTGCAACAGTATAGTTTCCTATAGCCTTAGTTCCATAACCTACTGCAAGAGATTGTGCTCCTAATGCCTTCGCAAAACCACCTTGGGCCGTAGCATATGCATTAGCCTGTGATGCATAGCCAGAAGCTACAGCATATTTTCCTATAGCATTACTGCCCATACCAAGCGCTAATGCACCTTCAGCAGTAGCTTTAGCAGCTGCACCCACGGCTACTGTCAAGTCTGCCCCACTTTCACTTTGATGTCCCATGGCAACAGCATTTGTAACCGAGGTTTCTTTGGTAAAATTATTTGCCATAGAACCAATTGATACATTCGTATTCCCTTTCATATTAGTTCCAGAATTTTGACCAATAGAAACATTATTAAGCCCACTTAAAGATCTAGACGAATTAAACCCAATTGATATATTATGATCACCTTTTACTGACCTTCCAGCATCATTACCAAAGGCGATGTTATTTGATCCGGTTGTATCTTGACCTGCTCTACTACCTATAAAAGCATTAATGTTACCCGTTACATTTTGACCTGTTTCTGTACCAATAAATATACTGCCTGCAGTAACAGCACTCTTAGGCACATCATTAGCATTTTTACCAGCACCATTACCAATTGTTATTCCATTTAATATATTGGATGTTGATTCCCTACCAATAGCAATACCAGACTCATCATTTGCTTGGCTACCATAGCCAATAGACACGGCACTATTTTTTACCGCTTTAGCCTGACGACCGATAGCAATCGAGTTCTTTCCACCATTTCCCGCGTCTTCGCCTACTTCTGATTCATCACCTAACGCAATAGATCCTTCTTTTTTAGCTTTCGAACTAGAACCAATGGATACTGCTTTTGTGCTAGAAGATTTGGAATTACCACCAATAGCAATACCAGACTCATCATTCGCTTGGCTACCATAGCCAATAGCCACCGCACTATCTTTTACCGCATTAGCTTGGCGACCAATCGCAATGGCGTTAACTCCACCTTCATTCGTGAAATCTCCAACTTTAGCTTCAGAACCTATAGCAATGGAACCTTCTTTGAATGCTTTCGATTCATAACCAACAGATACTGTATTAGGGTTAAAGGCAAGCGCCTTAGATCCTACCGACACAGAATTTTTACCAGGTGCTTCTGCATTGGTCCCTACTGCAACAGAACTATTCCCGGCTTTACTAGAATACCCAATACCAACAGCACCTTCATCCATTCCCCAAGCCGAACGACCAACAACCACAGATTTCGCTGTTGTTGCATGGGCTTCTGCCCCTATAGCAACTGCATCATCACTATTTGCCTCAGCAGTAGAACCAACAGCTACCGAATTTTGACCCGCTGCAGTCGCACCATCACCAGCCTCATAGGAACCAGCACCTGGCATTGCATTCACACTCATATAACTTGCCGTCAACGCACTAGCAATTAATACACTTAACGTGGCTTTATGTTTCATATAGCACCTCTCCCATTATACAAAACTATAGTAGTTTACTATGAATACTAAGTTTGATTATACATTGCATTCTATTAGCTAGTCCAATACCCATTTAGATATTTACCCCCCCCCCAATTCAAGTTGTAAATTCAAGTTACAAAAAAAACGCCATTTGGGATAGTAGCCTTGTGGCGTTCCCTTACTATCTAAATCGAACAAACACAGAAGAGCAAGGCGTGCTCCTCACCCCTAGAACGCCATTTTGGATAAGAAATAGTTGGCGCTCTTTATTGGCTAAACACCGCAAACGTAAGATGACCGCAATATACCTCCGAAGAAACATCATGAAATGCCGTTTCTGAGGGGGGTGTATTGCGCTCCTCCCTCCCCCAAGCGACGCAGTTATGAGTAGTAGCCTTGTGGCGTTCATTATTGACCAAATACGACAAACGCAAGAAGACCGCAATATACCTCCGAAGAAACATCATGAAATGCCGTTTCTGAGGGGGTGTATTGCGGTCTTCACTCCCCCAAGCGACGCCATTTTGGATAGAAATAGTTGGCGTTCTTCATTTGCTAAATACCGCAAATGCAAGAAGACCGTAACATACCCCTGAACAAACATAACCACTGTATAGTTTGAGAAGGGGTGTGTTACGGTCTTCCCTTTAGCCAATATTCAATTAAGAACGCCACCTATTTCATACCCGAAACAAGTTCGCTTTTCTTTAGGTCCGATAATAATATTTCTCTGACGAATTTATCATCTAATGTAAACAATAAATACGTATGTTCTAGTACCGGATGACGATAGCCATAGACTACCCCTTTAGTACTATCATGATGATTAGCAGGTTCTTCAAAATCTGGCACTCCGTAGAGATAGAGCAGTAAGTATTTAGAATCTCCAAGTGAAATGCCGCGTTTCGTCGTACCAAGCGATGAGTTGATCATGACACGAGTGATTTCGTGTTCCTTGTTATATGCGATAACTACATCCTTATAACCTAAAAATTCCTGACCGTACAGCTTTCCTCTTTCTTCCCAAGATCGGTTAGGATCATTGGTAAATGTGTCGCCTAATCGGTAACCCATCAAAGAGAAATCTGACTCCGTCATTGTATTTGGCTTAAACGTTTCTAATGTAGTGGCTGGTATAGCAAAACGAGGCCAGTCTTGACCCGTAATCATTCCCAAATGTGTCACTTTCCCATCTTTCAGTGAAAGCCACACATAACCCACAGAACTGTTAGAACCTGCTAAAGAGTCACTAGTATAAGTATTCTTCACTAATTGTGAAAACTCCTCTTTTTGCATATAACTTTTTTTATTTTTCGTTATAGTTTTTTCTTTGCCAAATGTACCTCGATATAGCCATAACAATGAACCGTCTTTATTATCTCGCCACATAGCCTGTGGTGCGCCCCAAGCAAAGAGCACTTCTCCTCGTGTAGCACCTACATGAACATCTTCATGTAGGAAAATCGTAGCTTTATCTGTCCATAATAGGTCAATGGGATACTTAGGAGCTTTAGGTTGTTTCGTATCTTTAGTGCCCTTTATACCCTTTTTGTCTGCTATGGAATCCTCAGTCTTACTAGAAGCTTTATGCTTTCCTGTACTGTCAGCTTTACTATGTTTAGAACCATTAGCCTTAGTTTCTACTTTACTTTCCACGGTAGAATCCAGATCCATTCCGTTTTTCTCTGGTAAGGCATCGTTTCCCTGGATAGCACCTGTTTCAATACTATCTAACACAGACTTAGTTTCCACAGTATCATCCGCATCCAACGCATCACTAGTATGCTTATCAACGGGTTTCTTCTTACCCATAGCGTCTAGTTTTTCTTTCAACATATCCACATCAGGGAATGTCCATGGCTCACGTTGTTTCGTTTCCACTCGAAGTTTTGCTTCTTCTCTAAGCGCATTCACAAATGCATCAGTAATGACAAGTGGTGGTATACGTTTTGCCGTATAGGAAGTCCCCACCAGCTCTAAATCTTCCGCGTCCCCTTCCACAAAGGATGCTTTTTTCTCTTGCAAGAACTTTCGCACCGCCAAATCTTCCGCCACACGATCTGGTGTCAAATCAAGAGTCACAGATCCTACGGTCACCTTCCGTTGCACTGGAGTTACCGAATCCTTTGTATTTGATACAGTTACCCCTTGGTCCTCATGCGCCGCGTTTGTTTCCTGTACCTTGGTTGCCGTCTTCTGTTTTACCACAGATGCATTCTTCTCATCCGCTGTACCATCTTGATGCACCGCAACAGGCGCTGCACTCATATTAATAGCCACCTCTTGTCCTAATACGACTTCCGTCTGTAGCCCCACCATGCCAACAACTGCCATAGCTGCCAAGGTAGCTTTCCAATTAGTTTTCATGATTACGTCGCTCCTCTAATTTTTCTTTCATCCATGCAATCCATGGTGAAAGTCCTTCTTCTTGGGTGCAGCTAACCTGAAAGATAGGCACCCCTGGTTGTAAGGAGTTAATGTCTCGAATGGCCTCGTCCATTTTGAATGGCACGTACGGCAATAAATCGACTTTATTTAATAGAACCGCCGAAGATTCTTTGAAAATCAACGGATATTTCAGAGGCTTATCTTCCCCTTCCGTAATGGAGAGGACTGTTACTTTCATATCCTCGCCGATGAAAAATTCTGCTGGGCACACTAAGTTCCCTACATTTTCAATGATAATTAAATCTAAGGCATCCAAATCTAGTTCACCAATGGCCTCACGGATCATATTCGCATCTAAATGGCAGCCACCTACCGTATTGATTTGAATTACCGGCACGCCTGTAGCATGGATACGCTCTGCATCTTTATCGGTAAATAAATCACCTTCGATAACTGCAATACGATAGTCCTTAGACAATGTTTGTAACGTAGCCTCTAATAGGGATGTTTTCCCCGCCCCTGGAGAGCCCAATAGGTTCATCACTAAAATGTGTTTATCTTTAAATTGTTGTTGTAGTGTTTCTGCAATGGCATCATTTTTTGCCAATACATTTGTCATTACTTGTACTTCCATAGTACTCCCCTTTAATCCATATCGATGGATGCCACACGCAATTCTCGGCCTTGTAATTCTTCTACCGCAAAACTGTTACAATGTGGACATACATGACGATACTGTTCCATTGAAAACTCTTGATGACAATCTAAACAACGACCTTTCATAGTAATCGTTTCAATGTCTAGCTTAGCCCCTTGTGCTGGTGTTCCTTGTGTGACTGCCTCAAAACAAAAGTGTAGGGCCTCTGGTTCTACACCAGATAAAACACCAATCTGTACTTGTATAGCGTGGATGATACTGCCGTTGTTAGCTTTCAGCGTATCTAGCGCCACATCCACAATTCCCTCAGCGATGGCCATTTCGTGCATAATACGCCTCGTATAATCCTTCTAACATCATCGTAGTCGTCACAGAGCCTACACCACCTGGTACAGGAGTGATAGCAGACGCCACTTCACTAGCAGATCCGAAGTCCACATCGCCTACGGTTTGTCCCTCTAACTCATTGATACCTACATCAATCACCACGCAGCCCGGTTTCAACATAGATCCATGCACCATGTGCGCCTTGCCCACGGCAGCAATGACCACATCGGCTTGCGCCAATTCACCTTCTAAGTTTTGCGTTCTGGAATGGCAGATAGTTACCGTCGCATTACGTTCTAATGCTAATAACGCCACTGGTTTACCTACCACTTGGCTACGCCCAAGAACCACTACTTTTTTGCCTGCTAACTCAATGCCATAATGGTCGATGATAGCCATGCACGCTTTCGGTGTACATGGCACATACCCGCCTTTGCCAGAACTAACTAGTCCAATGTTATAGGTTGTTAATCCATCAATGTCCTTCGCTGGATCCAACGCACCAATCACCGCTTCACTGTCGATGTGTTTCGGCATCGGCATCAACGGTAACACGCCATAGATAGCATCATCTGCATTAAACCTGCGAATCACCGCTTCTACTTCTTCTTGGGTCGCAGTTTCTGGCAATTCCACTAATTCAGTGCCGAAGTTAGCCCCTTTTGCCACTTTTTCCATGAAAGTAGCATACATTTTAGCGGCATTATCGTCACCGACTAGTAAAATACCTAGGGTAATGGTTATCCCTTGGTCAACTAGCTCTTGCATCTTCTCTTGCAGCACCGCCTTACGAGCCTGTGCTACTGGCTTTCCTAATAATTCTATCATCCTATCCTCACATTCAACATTTCATATTACGTCAGTATTACGTCAGTATTACACCAGTATTATATCAGTATGTCATCACTGTTAGCTGGTACATACACATCTGTTGTACACGTACACGCCTCATATACATACCTGTATTTCCAAAGCCATGTACATGTTATCGGCTAAAATGCACCGTAATCGATTCACCGGCTTCCAAGGTACTGCCTGCCGGCTCATCTTGTGAAATAGCATAGCCCGTACCATTTGGTTTGAAAGTCAGTCCCGCTTCATGAACCCAATCGCGGACCTCTCCATAGGCATGTCCTACGAAGTTTGGCACAATGACAGAGCCATCTTTATTACGATGGACCGCTAATACATTAGATCCACTTTTTGCCTTATCCTTTTCACTGTGTTTACTACGAGTTGGTGAAATCTTATAATACCGCACTAATTGTGACATCACATCTTGAAATACTGGCGCCGCAATTTGACTCCCATAGTAAGTACCCGCTGGATCATCAATCACAACTAATGCGACAAATTTTGCGTCTTCTACGGGGCCATAACCGATAAAGGAAGCAATATAACGGCCATTCAAATAGCCACCATGTTCAGCATCTAATTTTTCTGCTGTCCCTGTTTTACCAGCAAATTGGTAGCCTTCTACATACGCCTTATGGCCGCCCCCTTCGGAGACTTCTTCTTCTAATATATCTGTAATCTGTTTCGCAATACTTTCAGGAATTGGCTGCCCTTGTTCTACATCTTTTGCTTCTTTAAAGATAGAACCATCTGGATTCACAATGGATTTGATAATATGAGGTTTCATCATTTTACCACCATTTGCCAAGGCACCAAAGGCTTGTACCATTTGCAATGGTGTGACCGCGATGCCCTGTCCAATGGACATAGTCGCCGTATCCAGTTTACTCATTGTCTTCGGATCAAAGAGGATACCATCCCCTTCTGCTGGCAATTCAATGCCCGTCGCTTTGCCAAAGCCAAATCGTTTCACATAGTCCGTCAAAATCTCTCCACCTGTAGTAGTACCCAAATAGGCCATACCAGTGTTGATGGAATATTTTAGAATATCTAGTAAGCGAACTTTACCTCTGCCTTTGCCATCCCAGTTTTTCATCGGATGCCCATCGTTCAGGATTGTCCCTGTATCATTATACACTGTATCTAGTTGCCACTTTCCAGCTGCCAATGCTGAGGCGGCAATGATAGGTTTGAAAGTAGACCCTGGTTCGTAAATACTTACTACCGCATTGTTGCGATAATCTTCAAATTTTAATTTATTCACATCCGATGCCATGCCCCGATTTTTGTTGGCCATCGCAAGGATTTCCCCAGTTTTCGGGTCCATGATGATCATCGCTGCACTGCGTGCTTTCGTTTCTACCATCGCTTTCTCTAGTGCCCGTTCAGCAATAAACTGCACCGTTGTATCAATGGTGAGATTCACCGATTTTTCTTGATCTGGTAAAAACTGAGATTGTACAGATTCAAACACAGGGCGACCTGCTGTGTCGTTGTAAATACTGACTTTCACTTCATTACTGCGAATCACGTCATCTAAGGCCGCCTCAAGACCTGCCTTACCTTCTGCATCGGCTTTGCCATCTTCGTTGAATCCTACAAATCCAAGGACTGGCGCTAGCAAAGTATCATTCGGGTAATAGCGACGACTTTCTTTATGCAATGTAATAAAGTTGAACTTTGCTTCCTTAATGGCCGCTTCTATACCATTAGAATTAGGCACATCTAAGAGACGATCAATCCATACAAAGGCTGTATCTTCATTTAATTTTTTAATAATTTCCTCTCTGGAAATACGCACATAGGGTGCTAGTACATCTGCCACTTCTTCTGGTGTTTTCTTAGCCACCACCCGCATCATCGTTGGGTCCGCACTGACAGAGTTAACGGTCACACTCAATGCCAAGGGATTTCCAGAACGATCAAAAATAGTGCCTCGTGGAGATTGCAATACTCGATCTGTAATAAATTGATTAGAGAACCGCTTTGAATACGTATCATTCGCTATAATCTGTATATATCCGTAGCGCAATACTATGAGGGACGCGATTACAAATATAAACGCAAACCCTCGTAAAGCATACTCATCTAATTGTTTTCGTGCTTTTTGCACTGTCATCGTTACTACTCCTTTTCTTTCAGTCGACGATACTTGGCAAGCCCTGCCTCTTGTAACGCCTCTGGGGTGTTCAAAATCTCTCCATTTTGTACACGTTGTAACAAGGTTTGCATAACCTCTTTCACATAGGGCTGTACCATAGAGGGCAGCCCTTTATCGTAGTGTAAATCTTTCGTGTGCACTGGCATCGTTTTCGCCAATGACACCATACGTTTGCCATACACATCTGATGGATGCGGGTCCTTCGTGCCACCGCCGATGACATCTGCCACGCCCAATGCCTGTAAATATTCCATGGCAAGTACCAAATCTTTGCTTTCTCGAAACACACCTTCTCTTGCTTCTTTTTGCATCCATTTTCGTAAATCTGCCGATGCATTGGCCACGTAAAAGTGGAATCGCATATGTTTCTCTACGAGCCATACCACTAAATTCACAAACTCTTTGGTATAGCCCAAACGAGTCAATATATCTCGTGTCATCTTGGCACCTACCATATCGTGATTACGATCTGTAATGCGCCCCTTGTGAAAGCCCCGAACACCTTCTACACCTTTACCCACATCATGAAGCAATGCAGCCCACCGCAACACTAGGTTCTGTGGTACTCCTTTCACCACCGCTAAGGTATGACGCCATCCATCATGGACATGATGTTCTGGAGCTTGCGGTAGTTCTACTAAATGCGTTAACTCTGGTAAAATCGGAATCCGTCGAGACTGGCCTTCTATGGTCTGTTGGCAATATTGATCGTTCAAATGACTGCGCACCAACGCATCCAAGGCTAGGTCCACATGGTCACTGAGCAACATTTTTTCAATTTCTATACGCACACGCTCTAGAGATAAACCTTCTACTCGATATAGATTGGGATCTATGCCTGCCCATGTGTTCGGGTCGATAGTAAATCCTAACTGCCCGGCAAAGCGACATAGTCGGAACATGCGCAATGCATCTTCTTGAAAGCGTTCTCGACTCGAACCAATCGTGCATAATCGGCGAGCATCGATATCTTGCAAACCGCCCACTTCATCCCGTATATCTCCGCTTTCAGTAAGTGCCAGACCATTAATCGTGAAATCTCGCCGTTGCACATCTTCTAAAAAAGTAGATGGATATTGCACCGACACGGGACGATGACTATCGTCGCCATACTGTTCACTGCGATAGGTAGCCACCTCGTAAGTATGCTCCCCACAGGACACCACTACGACACCGAAGGAGGCGCCCACTACATTGGTTGTAGCAAAGCCAGCCGTCCGCAGTACATCGATGACCACCTCTGGCATCGCAGAAGTAACAATATCGTAATCATGAGGAATGCGCCCCATTTGGATGTCTCGCACAGCACCTCCCACAATATACGCCTCATGGTGTGCTGTTTGTAAAGTTTGCAAAATACGTAGAGCCCCTTGGTAGACGGCTGTTTCTCTGTATGCTAAACTCCCCATACTATATCCTCTCTATTTCTGATGCGCCAAGCGATTCGTAATCTCCATGCCAGTTTTCGTTTTCGCCAGACCCCCTTCACTAGTTTCTCGCAACGCTTCTGGCAACGCTCGTCCAATGGAATCCATGGCGCCGATGACTTCGTCTGCAGGAATGCGGCTGCGCAAGCCTGCCATGGCCATCTCTGCAGCTGCCAAGGCATGAACCGCATAGATACCATTCCGCTTCACACAAGGCACTTCCACGAGACCTGCCACTGGGTCACAAACCAAACCGAGTACATTTTTCATGCACAAAGTCATGGCGGTCACGATTTCTTCTGTAGTACCACCCATCATAGCCACCGCACAAGCCGCTGCCATCGCTGCTGCGGTGCCTACTTCGGCTTGGCAACCACCCACAGCACCAGCCACACAGGCTTGGTTCGTCACTACATTACCGACCCCGGCAGCTGCTAAAAAGCCATTAATATAAGCTTCATCATCACAGTTGTACACTTCACCTACTGCTTGCATGACCCCAGGTAAAATACCACAGGCCCCCGCCGTAGGACATGCCACGATGCGGAACATCTTGGCATTCGCTTCATTCACGGAAATGGCGTAGCGCAAGGCTCTATATGTGAGGTCACTCAAAAAGACTGGTTTCCTCTCGTCTAATTGTTTCGCTTGACCTCCAGACATACCGCTTTTACTTTTTCTTGTATCTGCAATGCCATCACGAACAGATTCTTTAAAAATCTGAACACGACGACGTATCTCCTCCAGCACCTCCTCTTTCGTAGAGTCCGTACTTTCTATTTCTGCACGCAAGACCACTTCGGAAAAGGAAATACTTTCACGGTCTGCCAAGCGTACAATATCTTCAATTGTATCGTATAAATAACTCATAGTATCCTCTATTCCAATGGTTCAAAATACATCACCGAGGAAATGCCCGCCACTTCCTTAATCTGTTGTAATGCCACCTCATCTACATCGGAGTCCGTGGAAATGAGCATCACCGCTTCTGATCCTTTCCGTTTACGGAATACGCGCATGCTAGAAATATTGATGCCCGCTAAGCCTAAAATATGGGTAACCCCTGCAATCACACCAGGTTGATCCGTATGGAATGCAATGATTTGATGCTCTTCTCCTGTAATGTCTACATCGATGCCATCAATGTTGGTCACCGCCACTCTGCCACCGCCGAGAGAGGACCCCGTAACGGACATGTGCTTGCCATCTTTGCCATACATGTTAAACCGAACCGTATTAGGATGACCTGCATCAGCCTCCGATTCAATAAAGGTATACTGAAAGTTCTCAGCCTCTGCAATCTCCAAAGACTCACGAATGCGCGCGTCATCGGCATCCATCCCAAGTAAACCTGCCACCAAGGCACGGTTCGTACCGTGACCCCGGTAGGTTTTCGCAAAAGAACCATATAAAGTCATCGTCACACTTTCAGGTCGCTCATGAAACATAGACAGCGCCATCTTTCCTAGTCGCGCAGCCCCTGCTGTATGTGAACTAGAAGGACCAATCATAACAGGTCCAATAATATCAAAAATACTACTCAAAGTAG
>CAUUIH010000027.1:0-12371 GCA_963545165.1 uncultured Veillonella sp. | reverse complement strand
CGTCCATTTCAAAGCCGTAGAACAGATGTGGTTGTATGCCTAAGTATTTCATTTGTGCGTTTTGCACTGGTTCCCCCATATGGACAGATGGGAACACGTAATCCATAACCGCTTCGTTAATACATTTTGCAGCTAATACGGCTGCTCCTGTTTCTGCAGTGTCGAACACTACTGCCATGCGATGGCTTGCCGCCCCTAAGATCAGTCCTGTTAAGACCACCACATCTGGAGATCCCACGGTGGCTAACACATGGACACCGTCCTGGCTCGGTAATTGATGTTCTGCTAAACTAGCGGTCAATTGTTTCGCTTTTTCTTGGATGCTCAAGGTGCAATTATTCTCTGTCAATAACTCTACCATTGGATATCCAGTGATTCCTGCTGTCACTGCTAATGCTGAAAGTAAACTTCTTTCACCAACAGTACCGATACCAATCGTCTGGTAACCCATTTCACTCAATTCATCTGCTAAGGCAAAACCCACTTCTAGACCTTGTTCTACGATGTCAGGAGTTAAAGCTGCGTGCATGCGGAAGAACTTAGACCCTTTCGCTAATTTATGCTGGAGTACCCCTTCAATATGGCTCGTATCTAATTCTAAGCCTGCGTCCACTAAGAATACATCTGCACCAATTTTCTTAGCTGCCCCATGTGTGGCTGAATGACCAGAAGCTAATCGCTCCATGGCTTTCAAACTTTCTACACCATGTGTTTGGTTTTGTGGACCATCTACAGCGATGTCCGCACCTACAATAACAACAGCATGACGAAGGTTGTTCGGTTTTTCTTCTTTCAGAATCCCTGCCATACGTTCTGTAATTTTTTCTAATCGTGCCAAAGAATACAATGGTTTTGTTAGATTATCGATGCGCAAACGGCATTCCTCCATGGATGGTTTGTGCAATGGTTCGATGACAAAATTATGCATAGTGCTCACCTCCTGCAACTTCATGGAACATGTCCACGGCTAAGTTCAACATTTGCATTTGCATAGATCCGCCTGTGGCCTCACCCAAGCAGAATCCAAGGTCTACATAGGCCTCTAAGCCCAATGTTTTCAGCGCATCTTTATGAGCTTTTTCAGCAGACAAATGGGATGCCATCACGTAATCCATGGTGTGTGGATTCATGGCGTGTGCAATGAGGGCGCAGGCTGTGGTGTTGAATCCGTCGATGACTACCAACGCATGGTTTGCCGCAGCCCCTAGGATGACTCCTACTAAACAAGCAAACTCCAATCCCCCTACGGCAGACAAAATGCCCAATCCGTCCGTGGCTGGAACATCTGCATATTTCACCAATGCATCGTACACGACCTTTTGTTTCACTTTCAACCGTTCGTCTGAAATGTTGGTTCCTCGTCCCGTTGCTTCCTCCGCTGAAAGTCCCGAGAACTTCGCTGTAATCACCGCACTGGACGTAGTATTGCCAATACCCATTTCGCCTACCAAGAAAGTGTTAAAGCCTTCTTTCACTTTTTCTTCTACAAAAGCGATACCTACCTCAACGGCCTCAATAGCTTTGTCCATAGGCATAGCTGGCTCTTCTAACATATTGTTTGTACCATTGGGCATCACCTTGCGATGGTGTAAACCTGGCACACCGGACATATCCGCCGCAACGCCTACGTCGATGACTTCGATTTGGGCGCCACAATAATTCGCTAGCGCATTGGCTGCTGCTCCCTTTGGAATCAAGTAGTTTGTAGTCATATGCACCGTTACCTCTTGTGGGTAAGCGCTGACACCTATTTTCGCTACACCGTGGTCTCCACAGGCGATGATCATACAAGGCTTAGGAGCCGTTGGATTTGGTTGATTCGTAGCCGCCGCATAATGCTCTACCATCGTCGCTAACTTACCATATGAACCGTACGGAGTCCCCTTACTCCACTGTTCCCCAATTGCTCGTTCAATCTCTTTATTCCGTGGCACAATCCGCGCCAACGTACTTTCATATAAACTCATACGTCCTCCTATGTGAAACCATCATAAGAATACAAAAAAAGCATAGCCCTAGACCATGCCAAGTTGATTCCATTATAAAGTATTTTTCGGTCAGTTTCAATTTTTAAATTCATTTTATTACGGGGAGGGTCGCCCACATGCATGCAGTAAAAACTGCCCTACGCGAAAGTTTTTACTGCATACATGTGGGCTCCTGCGATTACAATTACTATGAAGATGTAAAAATTGAAAACAGCCCTGGGGGAAAATAGGTGGGAGAAAGAGTGTTATGTTTCTTTCGATATTAGTGGTTAATGAAAGCAACTGCAAGTATTAAATACCTAGTTCCTTCCATACCTCTTTGTGATCGTATATCCGCTCTTGGTGTAATGCATACCTTGCCTCAAGAATGCGTTGTTCGTCTATCATCAACTCTTCTGAATCATTTAGTATTTCATTCACTATCTCACAGTAATTGATATCTTTACACATAAAAACACCTCCAAAGCTCTTTTTATATCTACAGTATATCACACTTTTCCCCTCTGCCCCCCACTCAGAGCGGTTTAAATTCCCATTTACGATTAAACGCAGAGGAGCCCCCATGTGTTCTGACTTTCACGTAGGGCAGTTTTTGCGGAATACATGGGGGCTCAAAAAACACATTCTTCCCCCTCGGGTCGCCACCCCGTTCAAAGCGGTTTACATTCCTCTCTACGATTAAACGTAAAAGAGCCCCCATGTGTTCTGTCAAAAACTTTCGCGCAGGGCAGTTTTTGCGGAATACATGGGGGCTCAAAATCACATTCTTCCCCCTCGGGTCACCACCCCGCTCAAAGCGGTTTAAATTCCCCTATCCGATTAAACGCAAAGGAGCCCCCATGTGTTCTGTCAAAAACTTTCGCGTAGGGCAGTTTTTGCGGAATACATGGGGGCTCCCCATTGGCTTTAACATCCTCCGGAATTTAAACCGATATAAGCGAACGACCTCTCCATTTGTTCGACTGCCACCGCCACACAAATATAAGTGCTCGTATGATCTCATCAATAGCCATGGCAATCCACACACCTACAAGTCCCCATCCCAAGACGATACCAAAGTAATAGGACAAGGTCACGGCGAACATCCACATACCAAAGACCCCTACAAACACAGGAATGCGAATGTCTCCCGCAGCTTGCAAGCATTGCACCAACACAATGTTGGCGCCACGACCAATTTCCAAAAAGATTTCAACAAACAACACAGCTTTTGCCAAATCGATAATCTCCTGATTATCCGTTACAAGGCGCATCACTGGTTCACAGGCAAAATAAAAGAAGGTACTCAATCCGACACCAATAGAAATACCTGCTACCGTTGTAAGCCACACACGGCGAGACACTTCTTCTTCTCGTTTAGCTCCCATGAGGAGTCCTACCACAATTTGTGCTGCGTTCGCCAAAGCAATGGTGTACATATAGCAGAAGGTAGCGATGATGTACACATACACTTTTGTGGTAATCACCACAAGCCCCATGAGGTTCACCATTTTCATAATCACAGTCTGTGAAAGCTGATAAGACAATGTTTCTCCACCAGATGGTACGGAAATAAACAACAACTGTCGTAGCGTTTCCCAACGGAATGGGCGCAGATAATCTACTTTCATACGGGCTGTCAACAAGGATTGATGACACCAGATAATAATACCTAGTCCTAACGCCTTGCTAATCACCGTTGACAAGGATACCCCTAGGACCCCCATACTTGGGATTGGACCCCATCCGTAAATGAGCACATAGTTCAAGATGATATGAATCACGTTCATCACTAAGGCGATCCACATGGCGATACGAGGCATGGAGTGCCCTCGAAACACTGCTACATAGGTCGTATAAATGCCCGTAATAGGAATGCTGGCCGCCACGATATTCATATATAAGCTGGTTTCTTCCAAAATCTCTGGAGGTACACCAAGCCATTCACACAAGGTTTGATGAAAGATAATAACCACCGCTCCTGCGATGACACTAAATATCGTATGAAATACTACGCTAATGGTATAGACTTCATCAATTTTATCAGGCCGCCTAGCCCCTAAATATTGAGCGATCAGTATGGTCGTAGCGGTACTCATGACGATGAGCAAAAACAAAATCATATTGATAATCTGATTCGCATTCGCTACCGCCGCTACCGCTGTTTCTGCATAATGACTGAGCATAAATTGGTCCACATTGCCCAAAAGCATTTGCAAAAATAGCTCTATAAAGATAGGGACACTAAGTGCCCCCACAGATAAAGATACGTTTTTTGTTACTTTCATTCAAGTTCAACCTTCTCTAATGCGCCGTTCTCCACTAAAGATTCCCAACTCGCTACCAAGCGATAGCGTGCTTCTACTTCTGCCTCTTTCCAATGGTCTCCGTCGGGGAACCATTCACTAGGCACCTTACCGCATTTCGTAAAGTTCAAGGTATATCCCATGGAGCGCACTTCTTTGGACGCCCACCATGCACCTACACGGTCACGACTGTCTAAATAGACCGTATCTAGCCCCGTTTCGGATACCCAAGCTACAATCTCAGCCCAATACTCCTCAGGGATGACACTCGCTACCAATGTATCTTGCAACGCCTGATTCGCCACTTCCGAAGGATTGTCTACCCCTACACCTGGCGTATTTTGTACTTCTTCTAGCACTTGATCTACTATGCTTTGTGCTGTGTCCATCATACTATCGCTCCTTTCTATCTAGCCAATCAATATATTCTTCACCCCATGTTGCTAAGGCTGTTAACACCGTTCTGAAAGATTCTCCTACTGGGGTTAAATAATATTCTACTTTCGGAGGAATTTGGCTATACACCTTACGCTCAATAAGTCCATCCTCTTCCATAGATCGCAATTGTCTCGTCAGAGTAGCTTGCGTAATAGGCTGTAAGGCTCTTTCCAACGCTTTAAAACGGACTGGTCCTTGTTCTAACTCATGCATAATAAGCAATGTCCATTTGCCAGATAATACTTTTTGCATCGTTACATAGGGACAAAGCCCAACTAGCTTATCTATATTTACTGTTTGGTCCGTGCTCTGCGTCATAGCAATACCTCCTATTCATTCTACTTGTATTATATCACAGGCTATACGTATAGCCTATGTTGAAAGCCTACCCTCGTATTGTAATCCATGTATTACTCATGAAATTTCCCTACTATACTTTACATATAGCCAGCAAGCATGGTTGCACTTTCAAGCATATTATTTTTTATCTATCGTCAAACTTGGCAAACGATCTCGAATCGCCTTTCCTCGTTCTAAGTATCGTCTCAATCCTTCCCCATCATCATCTGCTTGGAGCAATCCTTTCACAACTTCTAATTCTTGCTCTACTTGATGGATGGCCTCCAACACATTATGGCGATTCCCATAGATAATCTCCTGCCACATACTTGGCAATCCACTGGCTGTTCGAGTACTATCTCTGAGTCCTCCGGCGGACAAGCTCATACGCTTGTCTCCAAGTTCATCGTTGCCAACGGCAGTAATCATGACAGATGCCAACATATGGGGCATATGACTGACCATGGCCAAGCATCCGTCGTGTCGTTTCATGTCCACGTATTCGATGCGAGATCCTACATCACGCCCCATGTCGGCTAGTTCCTGCGCCACTGTGGCATCGTAGGCTGGCTGTGCTTCATCTTCCAAGACAATCCACCCCATTTTTTGAAAAAGGTCTTTATGGGCTTCTTCATAGCCCCCTTTTTCAGACCCTGCCATAGGATGCACCGACACGAAGTGCACGCCATCAGGAATATGCGCATACACAGCATTAGCAAACTCGTCTTTTGCACTAGATACATCCGTCACCACTTGTCCCGGACGGAATCGATGGGCGACTTTCACAAACAATTCACTATTTGTTTGTGGCGGGAGAGCAAACACAATAATATCCGCTCCTGTAATAACAGGTTCCACACTTGTGAAAGCCTGCGATACACAGCCGTCGGCCAAGGCGAGGTCACAAATCTCTTGACGCCGTGCATACCCTATTACATCATAGGTTGTATACGCTCGTAATGCTTTCGCTAGGGATGCCCCTAACAAGCCTAATCCAATAATGCCAACTGTACGCGCCATCGTACCCCTCCTATTACAAACCACGAGAATGTACCATATCTACCTGATATGGCCCCTTAGATGCTACCTAGCATCTACTTTCCTATTATCCAAAACACCCTATGAGTATCCTGTTATTCTATATTTACTAGTTCTACCATGATTTACTTACGGGGTCAACCGTTTATTTTTTGAAAGTACACATCTATCATTATTTCTTACCTACAGCAGCACAAATCTATTCATTTCGAAAATTATACTATTGATATCTACCGATATATCAATTTCTATCAAAAAAGATAGTAACTGCATAAAATGATTCTACTATACAAAATAGTGGCACAATTGTATACTAATCTCAGTAGAAAACAAATGGATAACCTACCCATCAGATATTAGTTAGGTACATTATTTTTAGGAGGACTATCATATGAATATTTTAGTAATTGGATCCAACGGAACAGCTGGACAACACATTGTAAACAAATCCTTAGCGGCAGGTCATACAGTAACAGGACTTGTACGCAACACAAGCGTCAACCCAAACATCAAAACAATTGTAAAAGATGCTTTAGAATTAACCAAAGAAGAACTATTGCAGTTTGATGTGGTAATCAATGCTACTAGCGCTTTCACTCCAGATACCTTTGAACTACAGACTACATTAACAACACTATTAGCCACATCATTAGCAGGCTCATCCACACGTCTACTCGTAGTTGGAGGTGCTGGCAGCTTGTTCGTAAATCCTGAAAGAACCGTGCAACTCTATGACACACCAGAGTTCCCTGCAGACTTTTTAGGACTTGCAAAAGCGCAAGGAAAGGCTATCGCTATTCTTCGCAACTTCAGCGATGTACAGTGGACATTCTTTAGCCCTGCTGCTGAATTCGATGCAAAAGGTCCTGTATCCGATGACATTATCTACGGCACAGAGCAATTCATCCTTAACGCTCATAATGAAAGCTATATTTCCTATGAAACATATGCAAACATCTTAGTGAAAGAGATTGAAGAAGCTCGCTTCATCCGTCAACGCTTTACAGCTGTTCAAAACTAACTATATAGATTGACTATCATTCATTATATTGTCTAAACTTCAACTGCTCTCTACACAGGGTCACACCCGTGAGAGAGCAGTTTTTTATCCTACACAAATATATATCTTTTTAACCATTCATGGGCTCAGGCACGGCTTCATCTATATTACAGCTCCGATGTAAGCCGACCTTTGGACAAGTTCTTTGTTACACAGCACGAGACGGTACCCCTCCTACTTGTAAAAAAACAGAGGAACTTTTTTGACTAAGCAGCAATTCCTCTGTTATATATCTGTTACATATCTGTTACATATCTGTTACATATCTGTTATATATCTGTTTTATATAGTCTAGCTCCATATCATGTTGTGCACAAATCATATATGTCAGTTTTGTCGATATATTTCTTTTATTTATGATTCTGTAGCTCGCCGTTTATCCCAGGCTAAGATAAAAATAGTAATAATGATTAAGGTCATCCCAATCATATCCCACTGAGAAAACTCATTCCCTAGTACTAGCCACGCTAATACAGCAGCCGATATGGGTTCAATAGATGAAAGTATAGATCCTGTAATAGCCCCTACACGGCGTACGCCTTCTAAATACGCGTTAAAGGACACTACAGTACCGAAGATAATAATGCTCCAGAAACCTCCGTGAGTCCACAAATCCCATACAATCCCTTCGGAACTAGGTTGTGTAACAATCCAGGCAAAGGCTCCTCCGATGAGCATACCGAACCCCACAATAGGTGCTGTACCGTATTTTTTCAATAGCGGCACTGGTTGCAGTGTATAAATACCAACTGCTACAGCAGATAGCATACCCCAGGTCAGGAGTGTATCATCTAAGGCGGATATATCCCACACACCTTGCAAAGCAATAATCGCCGTTCCTATGGTAGCGAGTACCACACTGACTACTTCTGCCACCCTTGGCAATGTTAGACGTGTAATAGAAATGTACAAAATAATTAATGCAGGGCCTACATATTGTAAGACCGTCGCAATACCAGCTCCTGCATAGGCAATAGCTTTAAAATATGTGTACTGGCACATCCACATGCCAAGAACCCCAAATATAGTAAGCCGTAACGTGTCTTTCCAATTAGAAAAGACCTTAAAAATAGAGGCTCGGCCTTGGTAAAACGCTGCTAGCACAGTAATCACACCAGCTATGGTCACTCGCATGGCCACTACCCACTCTGCAGTCATCATCCGTTCTTGCTGAACAAACTGTGAACACATGCCCGAAAAGCCCCACAAAACAGCACCTAATGCAATTAGTAACATGCCTTTCATTACATATGCGTTCATAGTTCCTCCTTTTACTACCCTTAGAAATCATTAAACAGCCCACAGAATGTCTAAGTGTCATTATGGCTACACTATAGCTACGTTCTGTCCGTGTCTGTGTCTGTGTCTGTGTCTGTACAGGATTATATAACATTATAATCTAGAATCAACATCTAATATTAATCAGTTAACAAACTTTTATGAATCTTTACCACGACCTTGCGAATTTCTTGTACCTCCTTAGGGGCAATCAAAGTACGATGTAATTCGCCAGGATAAAAAATACAGTAATCTCCAGGCCGAACATCGATGCTTACAGTTCCACTCTGCGTTGGATCATAAAAGTAACAATCCTTGTCGTCATAGGCCTCAACCACCTCTGGAAAAGTTTGACGAATGAGAATCTCCATTTGCTCTTCCCCAGCCACTAGAAATTGCACATCCATGTAATCCTTATGTCCCTCAATCTTCGTTTCCTCATACACCCGTGTGTTTACAATATCCACATTAGCATACATCAAATCCCCCTCAATCGGGTAACGGCCGCCTGCAAACGTCGTAAAATCATGTGCTTTCAAAAACTCAAGCGCCCGTTCTACCGCTTTTGGATAATGAAACTGTCTATAATCAATCGCAATATTTTGATAAATCATGGTCTACTCCTTTATCACCGTATATAAACACCTGCCTCACGGCAGGAACATATGAATCGTATCTATCTCTATTTACTATACTAGTATCACCATATAAGGTCAAACACAATTTCTGAGGAGCCCTCTGTCAAACACAATTTCTGAGGGGCCCTCTTTTATTCTTTCACAAACTATGCTATACTAAAAGCAAGAAAAAGAAGAGCCCCCAACGTGCCTGTGGCGTTAGGCTCATCTCACAAAAAGCAAAAAATGGAAATGTGCCTAACGTGTGAGGTCCGTGAAACCTCATTGCGTTAGGTGTTTTCATTAGCTATAAAAGCAACGAATAACTTCTACGATTAACATAGAAAATTGAATCAATAAAGATAACTTTTCATATGTAGTCATAGTATCACCTCCTCCCATCACAGGAAGAGATGAGCCCAACAACACGTTGTTGACTCTTCAACTACTATTATACTACAAAATTACTCATAACGTTAATATTTCTCAAGATTTTCTCCCTGAAGAAGGCAATTACAAGTAGCAACCTTGTGGCACCCCTTACTGACTAAATCACATAAACCCAAGAAATGCTACTTTTATTCTCTTAGAAACTGTGCTATACTAAAAGCAAGAAAAAGAAGAGCCCCCAACGTGCAGCTAGCGTTAGGCTCATCTCAAACAATAACTAAATCGAAATATGCCTAACGTGTTAAGGTGTGCTAGACCTTATACGTTAGGCTTTTTCATTGTCTATTTTACTAGATCAATGAGCTGAATTGCTAAACTAGCAACAGAAATAATCAAGGAGATTTTTTCATACTTAGTCATAGCAACCACCTCCTCCCATAGTAGGAAGAGATGAGCCCAACAACACGTTGTTGACTCTTCAACTATTATTATACTGCAAAACTACTCATAACGTTAATATTTCTCAAATTTACCATCCTGAGGAACGCCATTACGAGTAGCAGCCTTGTGGCGCCCCTTACTGACTAACTCGCACAAACCCAAGAAGAGCACGGTGTGCCCCGAACAAACTAAGCTGATGTCACGTTCCTATATATCATAATTGCATATATCTAAGAAGAGCACGACATGTTCCTGAACAAACATTATGAAATACCGTTTGTGAAGGAATGTGTCGTGCTCTTCATTTTATCTATATACCGTTAATTGAACGTGACTGTCATCAATAAAGGGGTATGCCGTGCTCTTCCATTTATCTAGTTACGACAGCCACAGGCTGCATAGCGAAACAAGTTACGACTCTTCGTGCCCCGCAAATCCCGCAATGATCGTTTCCGCTTGTTTATGCGGCACTTCTTCGTATCCGTTAAACTCCATATTAAACACGCCTTGTCCTTGTGTCATGGAGCGCAATACTGTTACATAATCCAACATTTCTACCAATGGAACTTGAGCTTTCACCACTGTGATACCTTCACGCACACCTTGATCCATGCCGAGTACGCGGCCACGACGGCTATTCAAATCACCCATGATATCGCCCATAAATTCTTCTGGACCAATAACATTCACATTGTACACTGGTTCCAATAAAATTGGTTTCGCATCAGGCACGCCTTTTTTCAAAGCTTGAGCTGCCGCCATTTTGAACGCTAATTCAGAGGAGTCCACTGTATGATAGGAGCCATCTAACAATGTCACTTGAATACCAATCATCGGATAGCCCGCCAAAAGACCTTTTTCCAATGTTTCACGAACACCTTTTTCTACAGCCGGAATATATTGACGTGGCACAGCACCGCCAAAGATTTTGTCGATAAACTCGAACTCACCTTCATACAATGGTGCAATACCAAGTTTTACATGACCATATTGACCATGACCACCACTTTGTTTTTTATGTTTACCTTCTACTTCTACAGTGCCACGAATAGTTTCACGATATGGAATGTAAGGTGTTTCTAATTTGGCACGAACCCCATATTTACGTTCCATTTTTTGTAAAATATGTTCTAAATGGACATCCCCCATACAACGAACTTGCATTTGGCGACCTTCTACATCTTTCACCACTTCACAAGTTGGATCTTCTTCAGAAATCCGTCCCAAAGCGTTAGCTAATTTTTCTTCTTCCCCTTTTTTCTCCGGCACCATAGCCACACGATATAGTGGTTGTGGGAATCGAATTGGTGCATATTGTACTTTAAATTCAGCGGTACCAAAGGTATCTCCTGTTTTCGTTTCTCCTAGTTTAGGAATCACCACGATATCCCCTGCTTTTGCAACCTCTACTGGCACTTGTTGTTTACCGATTAAGGTCACCATTTTGCCCCATTTTTCTTCTACATCACGGGTCACATTGTATAGCTTGTCGCCTACTTTCAATTCTCCAGAAAATACACGTACAAAGCTTTGTTTACCTGCAAATGGATCCAGAATTGTTTTAAATACGAACCCAGTAAATGGTTTATCTGCCACTACGATATGTTCTTCTTGGGAATCTACGCCGATAGCAGTCATCACTTTTTTCGTTGCATCTGGCATATAGCGAATCATACGATCTAGCACTTGGTCCATACCGATACGACCCAAGGCAGTACCACACATCACAGGGCATACACGACCTGTCAACATACCTTCCCGTAAACCTTGACGAATTTCTTCTAGGGTCAATTCTTGTCCATCTAAATATTTTTCTAATAAGGTATCATTGCCTTCTGCCGCCGCTTCCACAGTCATTTCACGAATTTCTTCTACTTTTTCAGACAATTCAGCAGGCACATCTACTTCTGTCATCTTACCATTTTCATAGACATAGGCAGTTCGTTTTGCCACGTCTACAACGCCTTTGAAAGTAGGTCCTTCACCGATTGGAATTTGTAATGGCATAATCGCTTTACCAAATAATTCACGCATCTTTTCCAAGATACCAAAGAAGTCTGCTTTTTCAACATCCATTTTATTGATGAAAGCCATCCGAGGCATTTGCAATTCTACGCCATACTCCCAGGCACGAATCGTATCAATTTCTACGCCTGTAGCAGCCGATAATACCATCAGCATACCGTCAGCTGCACGTAAAGCCGATCGTACTTCCCCATGGAACTCAGAATAGCCTGGAGTGTCGATGAAGTTAATTTTGTGACCTTTCCATTCACAAGGAGCCATGCCTAATTGGATAGTTACATTACGTTTAATTTCCTCTGGCTCAAAGTCCATAATATGTTTGTTATCTTGACCTTTGCCAACAAAGTCTACAGCACCGCAAGACAATAACAATGCCTCTACTAATGCTGTTTTACCCGCCCCGTCATGGGAGACCACCGCCACGTTTCTGATCAAATCACTAGTATATTCTTTCATGAACATCGTCCTCCTT
>CAUUIH010000026.1:0-12686 GCA_963545165.1 uncultured Veillonella sp. | reverse complement strand
AAATTATTTTTACGGAGTTAATATGTACCTCATTAGCACAAGTTCAAAGACAAATGCATATCTCATTGAACAGGCTAAGGAGCTAAGTCAACTCCTGCAAATGCCCTATGTACCGCGTAAGCATCAGTCCGTGGAAGAATTATTAGATGCACATCATTGTGCGGGTGCCTTAGTAGTGACCAAGGAAGGTCCTTCTTTTGTAACAAAAGAGGGAATACCTCATCAATTTCATCTGTCTATGGCACATTTGCGCTTGTTAGAAATCGACCGTGGACATACAGACCATCTTCTGCGAGCTATCGGCTATGAAACGGTCACATCTGTTTTAGATTGCACTGCTGGCTTAGGTTCAGATAGTGCTGTTATCAGCTATGGTTGCCCACAGTTAACACGTCATACGGCTATTGAAGGACATCCTATCTTGGGCTATATTACAAATTATGGATTTCGACACTTTCAGCATAGGAACCCAAGCGTGACCGAGGCCTTACGTAGTATTCAATTGGTCATTTGTAATTATCAGGAGTATCTACAACAGATAGAACCGAATCGGTATGATGTTATCTATTTGGATCCTATGTTTGAAAATCCTGTCTATGAAAGTCCTTAATTTCTGCAGTGGCGTGGCCATTTACTAGAATCTAAGATGCGTCCAGACATTGTAGAACTGGGCTTGGAAAAATCGAAACGTTTGGTCATTAAGGAGCGCAAAGGTAGTCGTCTATTCAAAGACATTCCACCCATAGAAATGGTGGGTGGCAAATATAGTTCCATTGCCTATGGTATCTATGAAAGGAGGTAAGATGAATCAGTTAATCACTATTTTGGGACCTACTGCAGTAGGGAAAACATCCCTTACCTTGCGGATGGCAGAAACATTACAATCTCCGGTACTATCTGGGGATGCGTACCAGATCTACAAAGGATTGACCATCGGCACCGCTAAGCCTACCCCTGAAGAATTGAACAGAGTGCCTCACTATTTCATCGATACCCATGAGCCTAATGACTCGTACAGTGTGGCAGAGTTCAATGCACAAGCTAACACTGTCATAGATGTCGTTAACAAAAACGGTAAGATTCCTATTTTATCCGGTGGGACAGGGCTGTATGTGCAATCCTTGCTAGAAGGATACGACTTTTTAGATGTACCACGCAATGAAAGTTTACGCCTTGAATTAGATAACATCTTTGATACTTCTGGATTAGAAGGTTTGCAAGCCTATGCCAATGAATTGGCTGAAAAAGAAGGTCTTACGTTACCATTCCAAGATAAACATCGCCTATACCGTGCGATTGAGTGCGTACTAGCTGGTGAGGGACATGCCTTATTAACGCCATCAAAAGAAGGATTAGTCTTTCATGGACCTATCATCGGCTTAGAACGGTCCAGAGAAGAACTATACGAACGGATTAACCTTCGAGTAGAGTATATGGTTCGAGATGGTTTATTCGAGGAAGTAGAACAGCTATTGGAATCTGGCGTGAAACCAGATTCACAGGCTTTCAAAGGCATTGGGTATAAAGAGATTATTCCTTACTTTTACGGGGAATATTCAAAAGAACGGGCTATTGAATTAGTACAACAACATACACGGCAGTTTGCAAAGCGACAAATTACGTGGTATAAACGAATGCCGTATATTCAGTGGATTTCTATCACACCGAATCGCAGTGAAGAAAGCATTTATGAGGAAGCTATGGAACTAGTTCAAGCTAGTTTAAATAATTTTCAAATATGATATAGATATGTATAGTGAACATATGAGGCTTATATATCAAAACTAGTTTGCTATATATAGAAAGGAATAGAGAATGACTGTAGAAGAAATCCGTCAACAGGCTCTTGAGCTGGCTGAAAAAGAGTTCAAAAAATTTGAGCCTGTGGCGTTATATAATACAAAAAAAGTGTTGGAAGCATTTAAAGAATGCCAACTTTCAGATTATCATTTTAATGGAACCAGTGGCTATGGTTACAATGATGTGGGGCGTGAGAAACTAGACGAAGTATTTGCTTACGTATTTAAAGGAGAGCGTGCTATCGTGCGCCCTCATTTCGTGTCTGGCACCCATGCATTAGCCACCACATTACAAGCCATCTTAGGCACTGGCTCGAAAGGGAAAGAGTTCGTCTATGCCGTAGGGCAACCATATGATACGATGCAATCCGTCATCGGCGCCTCTCGTCATGTGCCAGGTTCTTTAATAGAGCAAGGTTTCATCTATAAAGAAGTGCCATTGCTGAACAACACCTATGATCTAGAGGGGATTCGCCAAGCTGTTACAAACGATACACGCGTAGTTGTGATCCAACGTTCTAGAGGTTATAGCACACGGGAACCGTTGTCTGTAGAAGATATTGGTATCATTGTGAAAGCTGTTAAAGAAGTAAACCCTGAGACCATTACCTTTGTAGATAATTGTTATGGTGAATTTACAGAAACTAGAGAGCCTTTAGAAGTAGGGGCGGATATTATGGCAGGCTCCCTCATTAAAAATGCAGGCGGTGGCATTGCCCCTACAGGTGGCTACGTGGTAGGTCGAGATGACCTAGTAGAACAAGTAGGCTATCAATTGACGGCTCCAGGTTTGGGGGATCACATGGGATCCTATGCACCAGGATATCGTCTATTCTTCCAAGGATTATTTTTAGCACCCCACGTAGTATTACAAGCTTTAAAAGGAGCTGTGTATACAGCTGCAGTGGGAAGCTTGTTGGGATATGACGTATTCCCAAAAGTGGATGCACCACGATTTGATTTAATCCAAGCTATTAACTTGCATGGACCAGAAGAAATGGAATACTTCTGCCGTGGCATGCAAGCCTATAGCCCCGTCGATGCCCATGTACATCCTATTCCAGGAGATATGCCTGGCTACGAAGATAAAATCATCATGGCTGGCGGGACCTTCGTACAAGGATCTTCCATCGAACTCAGCGCAGATGGCCCCGTACGACCACCGTACACCATCTTTATGCAAGGGGGACTTGTATTTGAACACTCCATGCTAGGCATATTAGGGGCTGCGGAGGAAATATTAAAACATAGAGGGTAGAATAGTTATTATCTATAAGTAATATCTATACTGGTATGAATTGGAGTTCATGGATTAATGGCTTCATTGTTAGCTACGCAATTACAATTATAACCAAACTCATGGGAGGTGATAAAAATGCCTAGAGGTGGAGCACGAGAAGGTGCAGGTAGACCGTTAACAGGTGGAGAGCTAAGAAAGCAACGCCAATTAAGAGCTACAGAAGAAGAGTGGCAAATCATTAGAGAGTTTTCTCAAATCTTAAAAAAAGACAAAGAACGAGCCAAACGGATGTTAGAAGTAGAATAGCTATGAGGACGCTTAGAAATAGGCGTCCAATGTTTGATACATTATGTAAACAATTTGGATACTAAGCACTTACTTAGGTAGGTGGTTTTTCTATTATTAACAATAACTGATTTGACCTAATATACTTTTAAGTGATTGTCACAATCCCATAGAATACGTTATAATATAATGATATGTATAAGTATAATTTTTTGTTCAATTATACATCTTCAGACTTTCAATCTGTTTTGATGTATCAATTTGATGGTAGGAGATAATATGGACAAAGTATATGCAGTAGCTATGAGCGGTGGCGTAGATAGTTCTTTAACCGCTTCGATGTTATTAGAACAAGGGTATAAAGTGTTTGGTATTACCTTGCGTTTATGGGTAAGCGACACAGAGGAAGATGAAATTCCGCAAGCTGTGGTGGATGCGAAAAAGATGTGCGATTTTCTTGGTATAGAACATCATGTGGTGGATGCGAAAGATATTTTCAAAGACAATGTGGTAGATTACTTTATCACGGAATATTCGAATGGTCGTACACCGAATCCATGCGTGTTCTGTAATCGCAATATTAAATTCGATTTGTTACTACAACGAGCCTTATCCTTAGGCGCTACACACATGGTGACAGGTCATTATGCGCAGGTTATGTACAATGAGGAAGCACAGCGTTTTGAATTGCATAAAGGTGACGATCCAACGAAGGATCAAAGCTATGTGTTGTATACCTTAACCCAAGATATTTTGAAGCATTTAGTGTTTCCTTTGGGGAATCAACCAAAAACGAAAACTCGCGAGATGGCACATGAAAAAGAATTACCTGTATGGGATAAACCAGATAGCTTAGATATCTGCTTCTTGCCGAATCACAATTACCAAGGTTTCATTGAAAAAACGTCAAAAACGAAAGCTAAATCAGGGCGTATTGTCCATGAAAACGGTGAGGTTCTAGGTACGCATAATGGATTATACAATTATACAATTGGACAACGTAAGGGTTTAGGCATTGCCTATGCATACCCGCTGTATGTTGTAAAACTAGATGGCGAAACGAATGAGGTTATCGTAGGCCCTAATGAAAGTTTATTCTCTCGCACTATGTTGTGTAAAAATTATAACTTCCTAGACGGAGTTGTGCCTACATCATTGCAAGCGGAAGGTAAAATTCGATATGCCGCGAAACCATCACCATGTACTGTTACTTTCACAGAGGACGGTACTATGAAAGTTGAATTTACGGAACCACAACGTGCCATTACACCAGGGCAATCTGTCGTATTCTACGAAGGAAGTCGTGTTCTCGGTGGTGGTGTAATAGATATTGTTTGTTAGAAAGGGAAGTCATGAGTACATCACATATTCGTAATTTCTGTATCATTGCTCATATTGACCATGGTAAGTCCACCTTAGCGGATCGTCTCATCGAAGAAACTGGTTCTTTGACGAAACGAGAAATGCAAGCGCAAGTATTGGACTCTATGGATTTAGAACGAGAACGGGGCATTACGATTAAAGCCCAATCTGTTCGGTTATTGCATACCGCAAAAGATGGGCAAGAGTATACATTAAATTTAATCGACACACCAGGTCATGTGGACTTCAGCTATGAAGTATCTCGTTCCTTAGCGGCGTGTGAAGGGGCCCTGTTGGTTGTGGATGCTGCACAAGGTGTAGAGGCGCAAACCTTGGCCAATGTGTATTTAGCATTGGAACATGATTTGGAAATCATTCCGGTCATCAATAAAATTGACTTGCCAAGTGCTGATCCAGAACGTGTGAAACGTGAAATTGAAGATGTTATCGGATTAGATGCTTCTGATGCGATTTTGGCGAGTGCGAAGTCTGGTATTGGTATCCAAGATATATTAGAGGCTATTGTAGAGAAAATCCCTACTCCTCCAGATCATTCTGATCAACCAGCACGTGCCTTAATTTTCGACTCTCGTTTTGACTCCTATAAAGGGGCTATTGCCTACGTGCGTGTCCAAGAAGGTTCGTTGAAAGTAAAAGATACCATTCGCATGATGCACAGTTCCAAGGATTTTGAAGTCACTGAATTAGGTGTATTTACACCGCATCTGTTACCTGTACAAGAATTGCCATGTGGATCTGTAGGTTGTGTGGCGGCCAGCATTAAAAATGTTCGTGACTGTCGTGTAGGGGATACGATCACAAAAGCTGATAATCCAGCAGAAGAACCATTACCAGGATATCGTAAAGCCGTGTCCATGGTATATTGTGGTCTATACCCAACAGATTCCAAAGATTATGAAAACTTACGAGATGCCTTAGAAAAACTAAATCTAAACGATGCTGCTTTAGAATATGAAGCAGAAACATCCTTGGCACTAGGCTTTGGATTCCGTTGCGGTTTCCTTGGATTGTTACATATGGACGTAATTCAAGAACGATTGGAACGAGAGTATAATTTATCTTTGATTACGACGGCTCCAAGTGTAAACTATAAGGTATATAAAACAAATGGAGAGGTCATCGAAGTGGACAACCCTGCTAAATTACCACCACCCACTGAAATTGACTATGTAGAAGAACCATATGTAAAGGCCACAACGATTGTGCCAAAAGATTATGTAGGGGCCATTATGGAACTTTCACAGGACAAACGCGGGGAATACATCAGCATGGAATACATTGATGAAAGTCGCGTATCCATCGTATACCACTTGCCACTAGGGGAAATTATTTACGATTATTTCGATAAATTGAAATCTGCTACGAAAGGCTACGCATCCTTGGACTACGAATTGATTGGATACCAACAATCTCCAATGGTGAAAATGGATATCTTATTAAATGGTGATCCAGTGGATGCCTTGAGTATTATCGTTCACAAAGATCGAGCTCAATTGCGTGGCCGTGCATTAGCTGAAAAGTTGAAAGAATTGATTCCTCGTCAAAACTTTGAAATTCCAATTCAAGCGGCAGTAGGTACAAAAATTGTAGCTCGTGAAACAGTAAAAGCATGGCGTAAAGACGTATTGGCAAAATGTTACGGCGGTGATATTTCCCGTAAACGTAAATTGCTAGAAAAACAAAAAGAAGGTAAAAAACGTATGAAAGCTGTAGGATCTGTAGAGATTCCACAAGAGGCGTTCATGGCGATTTTGAAAGTAGAAAACTAATGAATACAACTCGTATTCCAGTGGGTAGTAGGGGAATGTATATCCACATTCCCTTTTGCCGTCAAAAGTGTACCTACTGTGATTTTCCTTCCTACCAAGGTTTAGAGGACTATTTTGATGTCTATGCCTATGCGTTGCGACAGGAGATTGAGTCTAGTAAATCTCTATTGGGAACAGATCCTTTCGATACGATTTACTTTGGCGGTGGAACACCGACGGTGTTATCCATTAAGGAATTAAGTCGAATTTTAGATACGGTATACACCCATTACACCATCGATAGTGATGTGGAAATTACTATAGAGGCTAACCCTGGTGAAGTAGATGCACAATACTTGCGACACTTATATGAGCTGGGCATCAACCGCATCAGCTTTGGCGTGCAAACATTTCGTGATGAACACTTGCGTATATTACATAGGACCCATACTGCAAAGATGGCTCAAGAGGCAGTCTTGGAAGCATATGAAGTTGGGTTCCGTAATATTAGTATTGATCAAATCTATGGATTACCAGAGCAAAGACTGGAGGATATTTCTTATAATCTAGATATCATTCAGTCTTTGCCCATAAATCATATATCTATCTATGGACTACAAGTGGAACCTAGTACCTTGTTACATCGCCAAGTTATGGACCATTCGGTCGTATTACCTTCGGAAGATATATGCGAACAGATGTACGACCGCCTTATAGAAGGCTTAGAGAAACAGATGTTCGATAGATATGAAATTGCTAGTTTTGGTAAAGATGGCGCGTTCAGTCGTCATAATATCAAATACTGGCATGGCGCTGAGTACATTGGCTTTGGTGCTGGTGCCCATTCCTTTGTGGGGAATCGGCGCTTTCAGAATACCCCTTACGTAGTGCCTTACATCCATCATATTGAAATGGGTGAAAGTCCTTGCATAGAGGAAGAAATCATCACGAGCCCTCGTGACTATGAAGATTTTTGTTTTCTTGCGCTGCGCACAAAGTGGGGATTAGTACCTGGTTTGTTTGAAAGTCGATTTAATTTAGACTTTCACAATATATATGGATCTGTCATTGCAGATCTAATGCGTAAACAATTGCTTGTTTATGAAGATGATGCATATCGTCTCACTAAGGAAGGGGCCAAGCATGGGAATTATGTGTTTAGTCAGTTCCTTACGTCCTAAGTAGGAATGTACGCCCATACAGTTACATTAGGAGAGTTTTATGAAAACAGCAGTGATTTTACATGCCTTATTCAGTGAGTTCACATACGAACAAATGGAGGCAATTTTTAGCCTAGCGAAAGAACACAATGGAAAGTTCCGTATCGTTCCTACAGGCATTCAAATTTATGATATTACAAAAGAACAAAAAGAATCTATTTTGGAACACTTGCCAGAAGGAGTTGTGCAAGTACAACATAAATCTGTAAACTCCATCGTGGCATGCCGAGGTACAGATGGATGCAGCCATGCCTTTATGGAAACCATCCCGATGGCTACCATGGTAGACCAAAAGCATTACGGCAAAGATATGCCGAACAAAATTCGTATCGGCATCAGTGGTTGCCCACGATGCTGTGCAGAGTCCATGATTAAAGACATCGGCTTAGTGGGAAAACCAAATGGATTTACCCTTGTAGCAGGTGGCACCAGCGGCGCCTTGCCTCGAAAAGCAATTACCTTGCTAGAAGGATTATCCCCAGAAGAAGCAGAACAGAAGATTACTGAGCTATTAGAGTGGTATAGGGAAAATGCGAAACCAAAAGAGAAGTTCGAGCATGTATTACAACGATTAGGGAATCCGTTCTTGTGATGCTATGTAGTCTGTGGCGTTTTTAACTAAATAGAGCAAAGGGAAGAGCACGGTATACCCCCTCTCAAACGGTATTTCATAATGTTTGTTCGGGGGCACACCGTGCTCTTCTTCTGTTTGTGTGATTTAGTCATTAAAGAACGCCACAAAGGCTACTACTCATAACTGCGCTCCTCTGCGGGAAGGAAGGCGATTAAGTAAGTTAGTAATGATTGCAAAAATAACCCCCTCTGTATAATAGAGGAGGTTATTCTTCGCACAGGTCCCCGTAGGGATTGTTGCACTAATCTTATATTTAGTATAGTGTCTGAAGACATAAAAGTCAATTTTAATTTGCTCTTAAATGGTTTTATAATACACTACTGCTTTAGGATTCGTGATGCGTAGTTTCAGTGGTTCTTCATCTTCTATGATGTACAGTGTATCTTCTTCTAGTCCTGTCCACTCTAATGTAATAGATGTTTCGCCAGTGGTGATGCCTAGTTCTTCCAAGGGTGGGATATACAGCAGTCGTATTTCTTTAGGTAGGAGGGTACTGCTTTTTTTTATGAGCTGTAATTGTTCCCTATGTTTTGCATAGTCCAATATATGCTCTAATTCATCATGATGTTCTTCGTTTATTACATCATGGATATGTGCGTGCTCTATATGTGTAAAGTTTTCAATGGTGTCTCTCTGTAGTGTTTTAAATTTCATAATGTGTTTTCCTTCATGTTGGTTCGTTTAAAAAGTTCGTTTTGCACATAGATGTGTTATAGAAAGTTTATTCATTTTCTGATGAATAAAGGGTTATATGTTTTTTATAAAATCGGCAAGATTCATAGTGCGACCATTTTTAAAATCTGCTTCACTTTCTTCCAACAGGTGATATAATTTGTATCTTGCCACAAGATTGTTATATGAATCTATACTCATAACGACTAGATCGACTGGACCATTTTCAGTAACAAATACTGGTTCACCTGTTTCGTTGCAGATTGAAGAAATATCATTATAATTATTTCTTAAGTCAGTACTTGATTTTATAATAGGCATTACAATCCCCCTTTTTTCTATTTTAAAGATATTATACTATATATTTCTTTAGAAGTAATAGTATTTATCTACAAGCCTTCTTAGTTATCGATAATATAGTTGAATATGTCAGAAGAATACGCAAGTTACGAATAAGAAAAGAAGAACAACACTAAACTTCGTCTCAAACTTCCACCGAGTTGTGTGTATAGCTATGGTATATTTGTTTGATACACTATGTAGAAGCACAATGTAACACTCGCACTCAAACGCCATCCGATGGGATGTGTTGGTGAGGTATGTCATATCATATTAAATGGATATTGTATATTGATGGCTTGTATGTCACGGTTTTAGAGTAATGATGAGATCGCTAGAAGAATGCGACATACTCCGGAGCAAACCTACCGTAGGATCAGTTTGTGGAGGAGTGTGTCGCATTCTTCCCTTTTAAAAATTGATGAGACATATAGTGACATACAAAAGAGCATAAAGATTTATTTACTATGACATACCTCACAAAACCATACAATCAAAAAGTTTGTTTTTTTGACTAATATGGTGTTTACTGAACTTTCACCAATTTTTCACTTGACATATGTCGTAAATATGATACTATATATCTTGTAGTTAGCACTCAACCTTAGTGAGTGCTAATAATAACGAGGTGATACTATGGATGAAAGGAAAGAGCGCATTCTGCGTGCTATCATTCAAGATTACATTAAAACAGCTGAACCGGTTGGTTCTCGTACGATCGCAAAGAATTATGATTTAGGTATCAGTCCTGCGACGGTACGAAATGAAATGGCTGATTTAGAAGATCTTGGCTTTCTTGAACAACCTCATACATCAGCAGGTCGTATACCTTCTGCTAAAGGCTATCAATATTATGTAGATACTTTACAAGGATTTGAAGACGATGCCGCTGAAGATATTCCTGTAATTCGAGAGTTATGGCAGGCTCATCAACAAGAACTAGATGATTTTTTTGTAGAGATAGCAAAGCTTATTTCTCGGATTAGTCATAATGTGAGTATGTTTTTAGCTCCCGCCCACGATTCATCTACCATAACCTATATCCATGTTCTTCCTATTGATGAGCATAGAGCGGTCATGGTGGTGGTAACGAATACAGGTGCCTTGGATAATGAACCTATTTATTTTACAGAAACTATTAACAAAGAAGAATTAGCTATGCATGCGCATCGCTTTAATAGCGTGCTCCATGATGTATCCATCCAGGATATTACACAAGAAAACTTAGACAAAATGCGGGTAACTTTAGATTTACAAGATACAACGTATGTCATTTTCTGCGACACATTATACCGAGCTATTGCTAAGCGAAAATTATTCTATACCATAGGAACTACATCCTTATTAGAGCAACCAGAGTTTAACGATATTAAGCGGGCCCAACCACTGTTAGCCTTACTGGAACAACAAGATGAGTTGAACCAATTATTAACACCAAACTCTAGCAGTCCTATCGATGTAAAAATAGGTCACACCAACGAACTGGTGAAAGATATCAGCGTGATCCAAGCAAGTTTCAATGTACCCCATCAAGTAGGTACCCTCGCTATTGTAGGACCTACACGAATGGAATATGGACGTATTATGGGCATTCTTGCATATATTAATAAATGCATGGAAGAATTACACGGGAAACATTAAAGATTGTAGAGAGGTGAAGTATGGAAGAAAATAAACAAGAAGAAACAGTCACTCCTGAAGTGGAAGTTTTGGAAGAAGAGGCTCCTGAAGCAGTAGATCCTACAAAAGAATGGGAGCAACGATACATGCGTTTGCAAGCAGATTTTGAAAACTTCAGACGTCGTACAAACCAAGAAAAAGAACAATTAGGGGCATTTGTTAAATCTCATGTCATTGAAGATTTACTCCCTGTATTAGATAACTTTGAAAGAGCACTTTCAGCACCTGAAACGCCAGAAACGAAGGCTTTCATGGATGGATTTGTAATGATTCAACAAAGTTTGATGGCTAGCCTTTCTAAACAAGGGTTAGCAGTCATCGAAGCTGTGGGACAACCATTTGATCCAAATTTCCATCAGGCTATCATGCGTGTGCCAATGGAAGATATGGAAGATGATACAGTGTGTGAAGTATTACAAACTGGCTATACTGTAGAAGGCCGTGTGGTACGTCCAGCTATGGTGAAAGTTGTTCATAATGGATAAGTAATTAATAATTATAATTAACATATTAGAAGAAGTATTAGGAGGTCATGTTAAATGGCAAAAGTAATTGGTATTGACTTAGGTACTACAAATTCTTGTTTCGCAGTGATGGAAGGCGGCGAACCAACTGTTATTACAAACCAAGAGGGAGCTAGAACAACTCCTTCCGTAGTAGGTTTTGCGAAAAATGGTGAACGTTTAGTAGGTCAATTGGCTAAACGTCAAGCAGTTTCCAATCCTGAAAACACAATCATTTCTATTAAACGTCATATGGGTACAGATTATAAAGTGAATGTAGAAGGTAAATCCTATACACCACAAGAAATCTCCGCTATGATTCTTCAAAAAATTAAAGCTGATGCAGAAGCTCATTTAGGGGAACCTGTAAAACAAGCAGTTATCACAGTTCCTGCATACTTCACTGACTCTCAACGTCAGGCTACAAAAGATGCTGGTACAGTAGCAGGTTTAGAAGTATTACGTATCATCAACGAACCTACAGCAGCTGCCTTAGCATACGGTGTAGATAAAGGTGAAGATGGTAAAATCCTTGTATTCGACCTTGGTGGTGGTACATTCGACGTGTCTATCCTTGAATTAGGTGAAGGCGTGTTTGAAGTATTGGCAACATCTGGTAATAACCATTTAGGTGGTGACGACTTTGACCAACGCATTATGGATTATTTAATCAGCGAATTCAAAAAAGAAACTGGCATCGATTTATCCAATGATAAATTAGCTGACCAACGTTTAAAAGAAGCTGCTGAAAAAGCAAAAATTGAATTGTCTGGCGTTGCAAGTACACAAATTAACTTGCCATTCATTACAGCTGATGCAACAGGCCCTAAACATTTAGACGTAACATTAACTCGCGCTAAATTTGATGAATTAACTCGTGACCTTGTAGAAGCAACTATCGAACCTACACGTAAAGCAATGAAAGATGCTGGTTTGTCCGCTTCCGACATCGATAAAGTATTATTGGTTGGTGGTTCCACTCGTATTCCAGCCGTACAAGAGGCAATCAAACGCGAATTAGGTAAAGAACCAACTAAAAACATCAACCCTGATGAATGTGTAGCTATCGGTGCTGCTATTCAAGGTGGTGTATTAGTAGGTGAAGTAAAAGACGTATTGTTACTTGACGTAACTCCATTGTCTTTAGGTATCGAAACTATGGGTGGTATCTTCACTCGTATTA
>CAUUIH010000025.1:0-12704 GCA_963545165.1 uncultured Veillonella sp. | reverse complement strand
GATAGGTAATGTCCTTTTTTCCAAATCACGTGTAAGGTATGCATAATTTCAGGGTTTACTAAAGGACGAACTACAACGCTAGAGCCTACTTTTGTATTTTCGTCTTCTGTAGGGCATAGACGGCTAGGTAATAAAGCAATGGCTAAGTGAGCGGCTACGGTTTGTAACATCAAATCGCGTTGGCTAGTTTCAAATACAATATGCGGTTGGAAGCCTACAGATTTACAAGATTTAACAATTTCATCATGCAAGTTGAAATCATCTTTGTGCAACACGAAAGATTGGTCCGCTAGTTGGTCAAGAGAAATCGCTTCTTCCTCTGCTAATGGGTTGTCTTTCGGTAAGATAACGCTTAAAGGATCACTTGTTAAATAGAAAGAATCAAATTCTTTCGCATTCGGTTTAGTACAAATGATACCCACATCGATAAGTCCTTCTTGGACGGAAATTTCTATTTTTTTAGAACCATGTTCATATAATTCTAATTCGATTTGAGGATAGGTTTGTTTAAACTCACCTAATAATTGAGCGAAGATAGGAGCATCTGTTACTGGTGGTAAACCAATTAATACAGAGCCTTGTTCTAAGCGGAATTCGTTTTCAAAATCGATTTTTAAATGTTCAAACATGAACACAACCCGTTTTGCGTGGGTTAAAAAGATGGTGCCACCGTCAGTCATTTCAACGGATTTTGCATTACGAATGAATAATACAACACCTAGCTCATCTTCTAGAGCTTTTATGGTACGGCTGATAGCAGATTGTGAAATGTGAAGATTTCTTGCGGCCTTGCTGAAACTTTTTTGATCCGCTACTTCTACGAAGTATTTTAAGTGATGAAAGTCCATAATGCACCTCTTAAATATGGTAATAACAAAAGCCCTCTTTTTTAGTATGCTATTTAAGCAACAATGCATGTGTAAATGTAAATTGATAATCGCATAATTAGCAATGCATATAGTGTTTATGGTGTTGCGAAGTTCTCGTTCTCAATGTATAATGAAACCATAAGGCTATATCAATTTGTTACGAAGTAGAATGACTACTTCGCAAATTTGCAAAGAGGTACTATATAACTAATATATTATTACATTTTTGCAACATATGCAATCTTTTTAGAAATAAACGATTCATATTTCAAAAACATTTTGATACTCAGAGGGGAAGATTCGTCCAGCGAGTGCTTGGATAAGAGTCTGTATACATCCCCCTATTTTGTATGTAACTACAAGTGTTAATTTTTATTTGCTGTAAGGAGGCTATTTTAACATGCGTAAAATGAAAACTATGGACGGCAACCAAGCTGCAGCTCACGTAGCGTATGGTTTTTCTGAAGTGGCAGCGATTTATCCAATCACTCCATCTTCTCCAATGCCAGAACATGTGGATGAATGGGCAGGACAAGGCCGTAAAAACTTGTTCGGTCATACTGTACAAGTTGTAGAAATGCAATCCGAAGCCGGCGCTGCAGCAGCAGTTCACGGTTCTTTACAAGCGGGCGCATTGACAACTACGTTCACATCTTCTCAAGGTCTATTATTGATGTTACCTAACTTGTACAAAGTGTCTGGTGAGTTACTTCCAGGTGTATTCCACGTAGCAGCTCGTGCTATCGCAGCGCAAGCATTGTCTATCTTTGGTGACCATCAAGACGTTATGGCAGCTCGTGCTGCTGGTTGTGCTATGTTAGCAGAATCCTCTGTACAAGAAGTTATGGATCTTGCTCCAGTTGCGCATTTAACAGCGTTAAAAACTCGCGTTCCTTTCATCAACTTCTTCGACGGTTTCCGTACTTCTCACGAAATCCAAAAAATCGAAGTATTAGAATATGATGAATTAAAACCTTTAGTAGACCAAGATGCTTTGGAAGCATTCCGTCAACGTGCGTTGAACCCAGATGCTCCTGTAACTCGTGGTACTGCTGAAAACCCTGATATCTACTTCCAACATCGTGAAGCTTCTAACCCATTCTACTTAGAAGTTCCAAAAGTAGTAGAACATTACATGCATGAAATCAACAAAATCACTGGTCGTAACTACCAATTGTTCAACTACTATGGTGCTGAAGATGCAACTGACGTAATCGTAACAATGGGTTCCTCTGCACAAGTAGCTACTGAAACTGTAGATTACTTACGTGCTCAAGGCCGCAAAGTTGGTTTCGTACAAGTACACTTATTCCGTCCATTCGCGACAGATCGTTTTGTAGCGGCTCTTCCAAAAACTGTAGAACGCGTAGCAGTATTAGACCGTACAAAAGAACCAGGCGCATTAGCTGAACCTTTATTCTTAGACGTTCAAGCAGCACTTGTTCAACACAATATCAATGCTAAAGTATTCGGTGGTCGTTATGGTCTTTCTTCTAAAGACGTAATCCCAGCTGACCTTGTAGCAGTATTCGATAACATGTTAGCAGAAGCTGGCAAACGTTTCTTCACATTGGGTATCAATGACGATGTAACTAACTTGTCCTTGAACCGTGCTGAAGGCGTATCTGTAAAAACTGAAGGCTTAACTGGATGTAAATTCTGGGGCTTCGGTTCTGACGGAACTGTAGGTGCTAACAAATCTGCGATCAAAATCATCGGTGACCATACAGATATGTATGCACAAGCATACTTTGACTATGACTCCAAAAAATCTGGTGGTGTGACAATGTCTCACTTACGTTTTGGTAAAAACCCAATCAACAAACCATACTTGGTAACTGAACCAGAATTTATCGCTTGTCATCGTCAATCTTATGTTCATGAATATGATCTTCTTCGTGGTATTAAACATGGCGGTACATTCTTATTGAACTGTACTTGGTCTCCAGAAGAATTGGCAGAAAAATTACCAGCGAAACTTCGCCGTACAATTGCTGAAAAAGAATTGAACTTCTACATCATCAATGCAGCGAAAATTGCAGCTGAAATTGGTTTGGGTGGCCGTATCAACATGGTTACACAAGCTGCGTTCTTCAAATTGACTGAAGATACAATTATCCCTATTGACAAAGCGGTAGAGTATTTAAAAGACTCTATTGAAAAAACATATGGTAAAAAAGGTGCTGACGTTGTTGCAATGAACAATCAAGCTGTTGACCAAGGTGTTGGCGCTCTTGTAAAAGTTGACGTTCCAGCAGCATGGAAAGATGCAAAAGATTCTGAAGATACTTTTGAAAAATCTTCTTGCACAACTTGCCCAAGCTATGTAGCTAACATTGCAAAACCTGTTAATGCACAAGCTGGTTATGATTTACCAGTATCTGCTTTCACAGGCTATGAAGATGGTACATTACCTTCTGGTACAGCTGCATTCGAAAAACGTGGTGCTGCTTTATTCGTTCCTCACTGGATCAAAGAAAACTGTATCCAATGTAACCAATGTTCCTTCGTTTGTCCACATGCAACGATTCGTCCTGTATTAGCGACAGCAGAAGAAGCAGCAGCGGGTCCTGAAAACTTTGAAACAATTCCGGAAATGATGACTAAAGGCGAATTGCAATTCCGTATTGCAGTATCTCCAATGGACTGTTTAGGTTGCGGTAACTGCGTAAACATCTGTCCAGCTCCTAAAGGAAAAGCAATCGAAATGCGCCCTATCGATGGCGAATTAGAGTTTGCTCCAACTTGGGATTATGCGGTAGCATTGCCAACTAAATCTCACCCAATGAAACAAGAAACTGTAAAAGGTTCCCAATTCAAAACTCCATTGCTTGAGTTCTCCGGCGCTTGCGCAGGTTGTGGTGAAACTCCATATGCTAAATTGATTACTCAATTGTTCGGTGACCGTATGATGATTGCCAATGCAACAGGTTGTTCCTCCATCTGGGGTGCATCTATGCCAGCATCTCCATACACTAAAAACCAACAAGGCCAAGGTCCTGCATGGGCTAACTCCTTATTCGAGGACAACGCTGAGTTCGGTTATGGTATGTTCATCGGTACTGAAAAAATCCGTACACAATTGGCTGAAACTGTAGCTTCTATTGCTGAAACAGCTGATGAAACAACTAAACAAGTTCTTGACTTATGGTTAGAAAAACGTCTTCAAGGCGAAGGTACTCGTGACCGCGCTAAAGCTGTGATCGATGCTCTTTCCAAAGTAGAACAAACAGAAGCTGTAAAAGAAGTATTGGCTAAAAAACAATACCTTGTTAAACGTTCCCAATGGATCTTCGGTGGTGACGGTTGGGCATACGATATCGGTTTCGGTGGTCTTGACCATGTATTGGCTTCCGGCGAAGACGTTAACGTATTCGTATTCGACACAGAAGTATACTCCAACACTGGCGGTCAAGCATCTAAATCTACTCGCGTAGGTGCTGTTGCTCAATTCGCTGCGCAAGGTAAACGTACAAACAAAAAAGACCTTGGCATGATCGCTATGACATACGGCAATATCTATGTGGCTCAAGTTGGTATGGGTGCTGACATGAACCAATTGATGAAAGCATTAGCAGAAGCTGAAGCATATCCTGGTCCATCCCTAATCATCGCTTACGCTCCATGTATCAACCATGGTATCAAAGGTGGTATGGGTAATGCACAAGCTGAAACTAAACAAGCTGTTGCATCCGGTTACTGGGATTTATACCGTTACAACCCAGCATTAAAAGCACAAGGCAAAAACCCATTCAGCCTTGACTCCAAAGAACCTGATTATGAATTGTTCGACTCCTTCTTAGGAAAAGAAGTTCGTTACACATCTTTGGGTAAAGCAGTTCCTGCAATGAGCAAAGAATTGTTAGAAATCAACAAACAATTAGCTAAAGAACGCCGTCAATCTTATGTTCGTTTACAAAAAGGTTTTGAAGACGAATTACAACAAGGCTAATCAATAGCGAAAGTAATATGAAAAGGCTCTCCTTCGGGAGGGCCTTTTTGTGGTATAACGGATATGGATGCTAATCCAGCATGATGATAAAGGTATCTTATTTGGTGTATTCCCCTCACATGTGGTCTACAACTTTCACATGTATTACAAAAATGTCCCGATAGTGATGATCTATCGGGACTTTTGTAATTCCGTCTATATTGCATTTGGTATACTACTGTCTAGTTGTTGTTAGATGTGTAATTTGAAAAAGGAGGAATAATGGAAATATTAGCAGTAGTAGGTATGTGTGTGGCGGCGATGGGCGTGGTGTACTATGATGAAGAGGAGCATAGTGAAAATAGTATTCACATATATCTTTAGACTTGATATACTAAGTTTAAAGAACGTAAAGGCACACGATGTGCCTTTTTATGAAAATGTTGAGAGAGGAAGATGTAGAGATACTGAATATAGTACAAAGTTTTGTCATATGTTGTAAGTAAAGGAGCTTGTATATGATCGTATATAGTACAAAATTAAAAGTAACAGAGGCATTAAAGCCACGTAGTTTTATTCGTGTTCTATTGGAGTGGCGTCAGAATGTGGACTATCAAAAATTTTCCAACCATGTTACATGGGATGGTGTGGACATGAACCCAATATGGGAGGAAGATGGTCATATTCTAGAAGTAAATTATTATGAAGAAGAAGGAATTATGGCTGCTTTATTTGAACAAGCGCCAGATGATTCTGGATTGTGGAAAACAGAAGTTGTTTTTAATGAAAAAGAACGTACAGTGTGCGTATTATTACATAAAAACTTTGATGAAGGTATGTCTGTTACCAATAAGTATTTTTGGGCACCATCCATTACTAAATATTTAATGAAAGCTGGATATATTGCAGATGAACATGGTGTACCTATCGGTCCAGATGTAATGGAATGGGAGCCATCTATTGAAACGGAATTATTACAAGAGCCATTGCACAGTGTATGTAATGTTGTTATTAAGGGGACGTCTACTTTCATACAAACAATTAAGATGAAACAATTAGCACTTAATTTGGAAGGTGTTACACGGATATTCCTAAAAGAGGATGAAGGCGAAACAAACTCTGTGACGATTTATCATCATAACAATGAATTTCAGAGCCCTGATGTGAAAGTGTATCATAGTGATACAGATGTGAAAGCAGAAAAGGTCCGTCAGCGCATTGTAGATATTGTGTGCGGTGAAATGAATCTGATTGACCGTAAACCGTTAGATAGTTGGTATGGAGTACAACAAAAAGGGTTAGAGAAAAAAATAAAACAGTCCCTCCGAGAACGAACCGAATCAAAAGAACTTGCAGAAATGGCAGTCAATGAAACAGCTACGTTAGAAGAGAGACTGAAAGAGGTAGAAGCCCAGGCAGAAAAATATTTGCAAGATTGTATGCATCTTCAACAAGAATTAAGCATATTGCAATCTAGGATGAATAGTTCAGAGTCGGGTCCCGCTTTGTTGTATTACGGGAAAGAAGATGATATTTATAATGACGAAATTAGAAGTGCAGTTCTAAAAATTTTAGAAGATGTACGACAAGAGCATAAGCCACAAGATATCCATGCTAGCAATCGTATCTATGATATTTGTGAAGATATTATTACCAATAATGCGCCACGAAAAAAAGATGCTTGGGATGTGTATGATTCTTTGGATAATTTATTTGGTAACTATAGACGGTTTACAGATCGTATGGCTAACGAATTGACATCTATCGGTGCAAAAATTACTAAAGAGGGATCCCATTTTAAAGCGAAGCTAGGCGGTCAAGATCGGTATACGATTACCTTAGCAAGCTCTCCAAGTGATGTTAATGCAGGAAGAAGAACCGTAGCAGATATCAAACAACGGTGGTTCAAAAAGTAACATAGACTATGCCTACTCTTTTTAAGTGCTTGTCAACCGATAGGCACCCATACCTAATGAGGTTTTAATTCCGGTGCCGGCAAACTCACCATAGGCTAATAAGAGCATGGACACAGGGAAAAGTGGGTGTTTCGTATTAGGGCGTAATGTATAATGACCTCTGAAAGCGGGAATTTGCACTCGTTCTATACGGTAGGCGCTATAAAATAGTTGATAATCATGTAGTTTAAATAGGTTGGCTAATGTTTCTGCCAAATTCTCGCCCCTTATAGGGTAGTTCTCGGAAAAGGCATTCCAACGACGGAGTAAGCCTTTAAAAATACGTGTTACATCTGGGAAGGGAATGTATTCGCCTTGTGATTTAAAACTAGCACTAGTGATAAATTCTAAATCCACAGTTTGGATAGTAGAGAAACAGCCTTCGGTAAATATATCGTATAGTTCATCATAGGATGTTTCGTCATAAATGATACGTTCAGTAATTTGTAAATATTTTTGTTGTTGGTGTACAAATACTTGTTCTGGCAGATGAAAGAGGGGCTCTAAAATATTGATGATTGCCTCTTGGTTAAGACCGATGACTCTCCATACGGTAGTGTTATTTTGAGTGTCGTAGAAGACGTATTGACGATAGGGATGCACCGTACTTTCATGCAATTTAGTTGCATAATTTGTATCAATGTGTTCCATCATAATACCGTGTAATACATTTGATAGAAAAGGGTGAATCCGAGTGCCATCGGCAAAATTAATATGAAGATCCAGTATCATGAGTGAAGATAACATAATAGCCTCCTATATAAACTGTATATTCGAAAAATGCAATGTAATAATGATTTGCGTTAATAATGGAATTGATGTATATTTATTATAATAGTATATGGCATATCTTATCAAGAAAGGAATTCATTATGAATGTAAAAGCGATTTTATTGGATACGCAGTCCATACAGAAATATATTTTTTCTGGGATGAAGTTAAAAACAAATGTAGGTGCTTCGCATATCGTGGATCGCGTGTTTGAAGATGTGTTAGTGGGAAAGATCTTGTTGAACAAAGCCTACTTGCAAACCTTAGGTATTCAGAAGGTTAATACCAAGGGATGGATGGAAGAAAACGGTCCAGAGTCTATTGAAGGGGTAGTCAAATCCAATCAACTTCCTGAGGATGGCTACGTTGCATACATTGGTGGTGGTAATGCATTAGTCCTTTTTAAAGAAGACGTGGCGGGGGAAGAGAATACAAACTTAAAGCGTATTGTTCAGGAGTTTACAACGACTTTATTATGTACATACCCTGGATTAAAAGTAGGGGCAGCCATCGGATCTATACAATTAGATGCAGCGAACTATTCAGAAAGTATGAAAGCTCTATATCAGCAATTGCAACAAAATAAGCAACGTATACATCCAGTAGTGAATGTGCCAATGACAGGTCATACATTACCATGTGCTATCAATGGTGAAAGTGCAAATGCCATCCAACATGAGACAGAGGCGACAAAAGGTGATAGCCGTTATGTATCTCATGAAGTATTAGCTAAGAACACCATGTCAAAAGTGGCCAATGAAGAACTGGCAAAACAGTTTTCCTCAGAACTTGGTGAGTATCAATTCCCTCAAGAGTTTTCTAAATTAGGCAGTCAAGAAGGGGATAATTATTTGGCAATAGTTCATATTGATGGCAATAATATGGGGGAACGCTTTAGCCAATGTAAAACATTAGCAGAACGAACTACATTATCTAAAACAGTGACAAATTTGACAAAACAGGCTTTCAAAAAAGTGGTGGAATTAGCAGCATCTATTTCACCAGAACGATATAAAGAAGAAGGTATTGATGTGGGCCGTGGAACACCGTATTTGCCATTACGTCCAATCATTATCGGTGGTGATGATGTTACCTTTGTATGCCATGCTCGTTTGTCGGTGATATTAGCCCAAACGTTTATGAAAGAATTAGAAACTTTGAGCGCGAAGGAGCTAGGTAAATTAAGTGGTAATACGAGTGGTACAGGTATTTTTTCTTGTGCAGGGATTGCTATCTTAAACGCATCCTATCCGTTCTTTAGAGGCTATGAACTAGCGGAGCAAATGTGTGGTAAAGCAAAAGAAAAAGCGAGAGAGCAAGCCTCTAGCTGGTTAGACTTTATCATCCTTCACGGAGAACAAGCCCCAACAGTGGAACAAATTCGTGAACAAGAATATACCTCTATCAAAGGTGGACAATTACATTTTGGACCGTATGTGGTATCGGATAGCATAGTTGATAACAAGGGCAATTACACCCCAGTTATACAAACAAATTTTAAAGAGAATATGTTACAAAATATGCTCGATGTGGTAAACCAGTTTAATGATATGATTGAAGAAGAAAAAATAGGTAGAAATAAGGTCAAAGGATTAAGACATATTTTACAGAATAATGACCATATGATTCAAGATTATATTACACAGATGGAATATAGAAAAACGTGCCTGCCATTTGTCGAATATTGGGAAGACTATATACCATTTGGTTGGAAGAAAAAATATATAGAGACTGATTCTTGTATAGAGGCTAGTAAATATGGAACACCTTATATTGATGCTATAGAAATGATGGAATATTTGCCAAGCAAAGCATTTTATGAGTGATTTAAATCTGATGATAAATAAAACTTGAGGGGAATATATGGATATGAAGGTAACGATTAGATTAGAATCTCCATTACAATTAGGAGCAGGATTATCAGATGTAAATATTGATACAGATATGTTACTTGATGAATGGGGAATGCCCTACATCCCAGCAAAACGATTTCGTGGAGTGTTGTATGAGAGCGCATTAGAAATATTAGAAATTTTTGAAGCTATTGATAATAATGATGAGTCTGTAGTGCTTAATAGAACTAATTTAGATTTAGTTTTTAATCAGGGGGAAAACGAATCAGACACATATATAATATTGGAGGACTTTAGGTTAAAAAACTATGAGAAGATTTTAAAAGAACTTAAGGATTTACAAGAGAGATATCCAGAGTTAATTAATAAAAATGCAGTTAAAAATTCATTTACATCTATTAGATATCAAACAGCAATTGATGAAAAAACTGGGGTGGCTAAAGATGGTAGCTTAAGAAACATGAGAGTGGTTGATAAATTGCCTTTGGAGTTTGAAGGTCAAATCCAAATTAAAAATGGAAATAAAACACATGAAGGTTTAATTGCAATGGCATTACAAAATCTTTCATCAATTGGCTATAAACGGAACCGAGGATATGGACGAATTAAATGCTCGATAGATGATCAAGAAAAAACTGTTAAAAAGATTTTAGAAGATTAATGGAGAATACTATGAAATATATTGAGATACAGGTCATTACAAAAGCTCCAATTGTAATCACATCAAAAGAGAGTTCTCAAAACTTAATACAAAGTAATGAATTTATATCGGGGACACTACTACGAGGTGTATTAGCTGAAAAATATATTGAAACTCTTGAAAAAGGAATAGAACCATATGAAGATACACTGTTTAAAGAATTCTTTTTTGGAGGTTTGCAGTTTGTAGATGCATACCCTGCAATAGAGGGAAAAAGATCGTTTCCATTTCCTAAGTCGTTAGTAAAACCTAAAAAGAAAGGATGTATTCAAGATCTAACAAAAACTCCTCCAGGACCGGGATTTAAAACTTTATTTGGATATGGGACTATAGAAGGAAATACGATAAAAAAACATCATATTGATAAAACAATACGTTTTCATATGAGTAGGAAGTCTGATGCTGAACGTTTTGCAGGGAAAAGTATAGATGGTGGTGTATACAGTTATGAATCTATTAATCCTAAAACTGAGTTTATAGGATATATTTTTGGTGATGATAACCTAATCGATCAATTTGAAAAGAAAGTGTTTGGAGAAGAATCGACTATTACAACTAGAGTTGGAAAGTCGAAAAGAACAGGGTATGGTACTATAGAGGTTTCTAAAAGATGTATTGATGAAAACAGTATAGTCAATTTTAATGAGTTAGAGGGTGCAGTTCAAAGTGGTCAAATTGTTTTTCGACTAGATACTCCATTACTTTCTAGCCATAAGGATGTTTGTATCTCCAAACAAGTGTCGGTGATAGACATTTTAAATGAAACAGTTGTAAAGAATCTTGAAAAGTTATTTCCTAATAAGGGGTTTAGAATCAATGGCGAGAAGTTATTTTCTGGAATGCAGCCAATTATTAACTTTACTGGGGTATGGGGTATTTATAATATCGAAACAAGTGCACTCGACCGTGGAACTGTATTTTCAGTGAGTTGTAATACTAATTGGGAAAAAGAAGAACTGAAGATACTTGCTAACCATATACTTGCAGGATTTGGTCTTCGCTTAAATGAAGGGTTTGGACAAGTAAGACTTTGGTGTCCAGAAGAACAATATATAGATGATAATGGCTCAGCAGTAAAAAATAAAGAAAATAAAACTATTGAAGATAAAGCGGAGTTAACATTTGACTCTATTTGTACCGAAACTCGTGAGATTGTAAAAACTATTTTAAAAACTAGAGAAGTTGAGAGTGTTAGAAAACTTGCTTATAAGGATGTGCAAGCATGTAAGAGCAAGCTATTACATGTAGATAACCATAGTTTTGCAAGATTAGAGAACTATGTAAGTATACTCAATGGAAGTGTAAGTAATGAGATAAAAGATGAGGTAGAACGGATTTTTAAAACTAATTGGGGAGCCACTGGATTAGTACTGTACAATCCAGAATCTAGAAGAAGTGAAGATGCATTTTATTTGTTTACGAATCAATCTATTCCAAGTTGGGCTGAATCTAGCATACCTGAGGCCCAACAATTAGGTGCTATTTTAAAAATTAAATTAAAGAAACCTTTCAAAGAGTATTGGACAAGCTTTTTCAGATATGCGAGAAAAATAGAAAGAGGAGGGGAACGAATCGATGAATAAATCAAAAGTGGTTAGAGGATTTCTAGCTCGTGGTACACTTAAGCTAGATTCCCCATTAATTATTGGAGATGGATCTAATGTATCTGATTTTGTAGATATGACTGTATTACGAGATAAAAATGATAAACCATATATACCAGGAACTTCATTAGCGGGTATTTTACGTCATAATTATAAATACTTTACTGATTCAAAAAACACTTTATCAGAAATATCTGATGAAGTATTAACTGAAATGACTAAATCTCTTTTATTTGGGGATATAAATGGTTTCGAATCGGCAGGTAATCAAAGCGCTCTTCGTATTTTTGATGTCATATTAGAAAAGACTAAAATTGTATATCGTGATGGTGTGAGCATCGAGTATGGTTTAGGTGTTGCCAAAGATGGGCATAAATATGATTTGGAAGCTATTGATAGAGATGCAACTGGTAATATATATATTGAATGCGTTATCAGACAAGGTCATATTGACAGTTTACGAAACCAATTAAAAGATTACTTCGATGAGGATAATGATTTTTCTTGTGATGATGAAAATCTACGCTTTATACTAACTGAATCTGTAAAGCGCTTAGTTGATTTATTGTATAATGGTATACAAGTAGGTAGATTTACTACAAAAGGTTTTGGCAAAGCAAAAGTAAGTGACTGTATGCTTGAGGAATTTACTCTTGATAGTAACAAATCTCTTTTAAAGTGGATAACGAGAAATACAAGTCAAGTGTTAGGCGATATTCAGTACAAAGGAAAATACAGAGAGAGTTCGCATAATGATTTTAGAGCGACAATTATGGCTCATATTGATTCAACTCTTCTTGTAAGAGCAATGGGTAATAATCCTAGTATCGATGCAACGATGCTAAAAAGTAAAGATGATTTTGTATTACCTGGTGCAAGCATTAAGGGTGTATTTAGACATCACTGTCGATATATTTTAGAGAAAATAAATAAATGGGCAGATTGGAACAAAGTTGATGGGACAGGGAGTACATCATTTGATAAGCTATTTGGTGGCATGATATATGATACAGATACAGAT
>CAUUIH010000024.1:0-12745 GCA_963545165.1 uncultured Veillonella sp. | reverse complement strand
TCTATAGGCATCTGCAATACATGTTCCACAGCCTCAAAGAGAGGAGGTGCTTTCATGAGCATACCAGCGCCACCGCCGTAGGGAGTATCGTCTACTTGACCATGCTTGCTATGAGAAAATTCCCTGGGATTTGTCACTTTCATTTCTAATCGATTCGCCTGTAAGGCACGTTTAATAATGGAATGGGTAAAAAAGGCATCAAAAAACTCTGGGAACAAGGATATAATATCTATTTTCATAGGCTATGCACCTCCTTTCTATCTACAAGCTGATAATGCTATTTGTCACCGTCATATGAGACAATAATCGGTCGTCTTCATCAAAGATATTGATTGTCCACACATGGTTTCGACCGCCTTTGTGCAACAATTGACCTCGTGCTACTACATAGCCTTCACATCGTTTCGGTCGTACATGATTAGCTGTTACCGATTGACCTACAGCTACGCGCTGTTTGATAGGTTCAGAATCTATTTCACCTTCACTAGGTGTCACAGCTTCTTGTGCTAAGATAGCATTGGTTGCCATGCCAGCCAAGGCTTCTCCATAGGCCAAATATACACCACCGTTGACGAATCCAAAAGGTTGTGCATGAAATGGTGAAAGTTTCATAGTACTTTGAAAGGCTTGCCCAGCACAGTGAAATGTCTCTATCTGTAATTGTTCTAGTAAAGAGGCTGTTGTTTCTTTCATACTATGTCCTTTCTACTCTGTTAATTAACTCCTGTCTCAGGATTTTTCCCATGCTATTTTTCGGCAATGCATCATAATATACGATTCGCTTCGGAACTTTATACTTCGCTAAACGGCTCATTACATACGCAGTTATTTCTTCTTCGGAATGACGGCTCACAACGCATAAAACTGGAACTTGTCCCCACTTAGGATCCGATACAGGAATGACTGCGCATTCTTGAATACCGTCCATTCCGTATAAAACATCCTCGATTTCCTTAGGGTAAATATTTTCGCCACCAGAAATGATGATATCCTTTCTGCGGTTCAAAAGATATAAAAATCCGTCCTCATCTACATAGCCAATGTCATCTGTATTGAAAGCGCCGTGAATCGGCTCTTTATTAAGGTACCCTTTCATCAACATCGGCGAGGAAAGCCATACTTCTCCTACCCCTTCTTCATCGGGATTGCGGATCTCAATGTTAACTCCCTCTAAAGGATATCCCACAGAAGCAAGTTTATTCGGATAGTCCCTAACACTAAAAGTCGTACTTTGCGCAAATGTTTCCGACATGCCATACGTCTTATAGACAGATAAGTTTCGTTGCAGGCATTCGTGTAACAATGGCATGGGAATGAACTCGCCACCCAAGAGTATGGCTCTTAACTTCGGTGCCTTGATATGACCTACGATACGTTGTAATACCGTAGGGACTAGGGATACCATGGTGATAGCTTCTGTTTCTAATGCATTTAGTACGACTTGCTCCGAGAACTTTTCACGAATTGTCGCTCTCGTTCCATTATACAAAGTACGCAAAATAATCGATAAGCCACTGACATGGAACATAGGGAGCACCACGAGCCAATTATCCTCTTCCTCTACACCGAGTACTTTCGCAGAGGCTTTTACATGGGCCTCAATCTGAGACCACCGGACAGGAACTGATTTAAATTTTCCCGTTGTAGCACTGGTGTTGATGATGCAGAATACTGTGTCATCAGATGGATACCAATTTAAATCACTCTCGTAATCTGTAAAAAATTTAACATCCCTTTGATGACTATATCTACCTACGAAAGGCTCTATGCCGTCATTTTCTACATTATCTACTATAATAGATGCATGTTGTTCAGCATTAGTACTATCGACCCTAATATCTTCCTCAGTATCTATAGGAGAACTAGGCTTAAAATCCTTGTCTATACATGTAGAAAATCGCAAATACTGTCGGCCTTCTTCAGAATGTAGACGTTCAGAACTAGAAATATCTGTAATATCTGTAATATCTGCAATATCTATAATATCTGTGATATCTGTAATCCCTATGTGACCTGCTTCCTTCTGTGACCGTAACACATGTGCCATTTTTTCAGACACTAACAAGGTACGAACTCCGGTACTTTCCATCTGTTCAGTTACTTCTCGTTCCGTCAGATTCGTATTCAGCAATACAGTTTCTATGCCCAATGTAGATAAAGCAAATAGGTGTATCGCCATGGATAGGGAATTTTCCGCCCATAAAGCAATACGACTCTCCCCTCGAAGATGAGGAGCGAGTCGTTTTGCTGTAGCTATTGTTAAATCAAACACATCACCATAAGTATATTCATTTAAGAAACGCTTATCTCTATGTGTATGTGCTCGTTCATATAACCACTTCATAACCTAACCCATTAAGGGAATTTAGGGAATTGTTTGAAATTAGGTTTACGTTTTTCTTTAAACGCATCGCGACCTTCTTTACCTTCGTCTGTTGTATAGAACAATAAAGTCGCATCCCCAGCAAATTGTTGTAAACCAGCTAAGCCATCTGTGTCAGCATTGAAAGAAGCTTTCAAGAAACGAAGTGCCATTGGAGACAATTGAAGAATTTCTTCACACCATTTTACTGTTTCTGCTTCTAATTGATCGAATGGAACTACTGTATTCACAAGACCCATATCTAGGGCTTCTTTTGCAGAATATTGACGGCATAAGAACCAGATTTCACGAGCTTTTTTATGGCCCACTAAACGAGCTAAATAGCCAGCACCATAACCAGCATCGAAGGAACCTACACGAGGACCTGTTTGACCAAATTTTGCATTTTCAGACGCGATGGAAAGGTCGCACACGATATGTAATACATGTCCACCACCGATAGCGAAACCGTTAACCATAGCGATAACAGGTTTTGGCGTAATACGAATTAAATGTTGCAAATCCAACACATTTAAGCGAGGAATTTTGTCATCCCCTACATAACCGCCATCTCCACGAACACGTTGGTCGCCACCGGAGCAGAATGCTTCTTTATCTTCTCCTTGACCATGGTTAGCGCCAGTTAAAATGATAACGCCTACTTCTGCATCTTCACGAGCAATAGTGAAAGCATCGATTAATTCCATCACTGTTTTAGGACGGAATGCATTACGTACTTCTGGACGATTAATTGTAATTTTAGCAATCCCATTATATGTTTCATAAATTATATCTTCGTAATTGCGATCTAGTACTTTCCAATCGAATTGACTCATAGTTACCTCCAAAATGATTAGCTATTGTCTATATACTCTACAGAGTATTATACCAAAAATACAATAAAATTTATAGCATGTATAGCATGTCTACATACTTGGCACAGCTCGATGTGCCATCGCCACGGCAATCTCATCCAAATGGAGTACACCAACTCCTAAATAGATAGCTACACTTAGATGTTCTTGGCTTCGTGCAATACCTACTTTGCCACCAACATTAAGGCCTACACATTTATTTTTAATTTGCTCCAAAGCTTGCGCCGTAGCACCTACCACAGCGCCTTTGCTAACATGGTCATCTTGAATCAACCCTTGTCGATCCGCTGCTACCACTGCCCGTTCAATGATTTTTGGAATAATCTCTGTGAAAGCCCCTCCAAAATCTACGGCACAACTACGAATCCCTTGAGCTTCAAACGCTTTCCGTAATGCCATCTCTTCCTCTCGGCTTTCAGAGATAGCCACATGTAATGCAGCTCGTCCAACACCAATACTTGTTTTTTCCATACCCTATGTCTCCTGTTATGAATTATCCATTGTCTTAAGTATACCGTATATCATCACATGTTGCCATAGAGTTTTGTAGTTAATTACCTACCGCTTCCACCATAGAGCGAACGTATGCATATAGTTCTTCTTCACCATTAGGACCCCATTCTCCAATTTGTTTCACAATGGCACTACCAACGATCGCACCATCAGATAGTGCTGCCATCGCTTTTGCTTGGTCCGGTGTGGAAATGCCAAACCCAACGGCTACAGGAATGTCTGTATATTGACGAATTTGTTGTACAATGCTGGCAATATCTGTTTTGATATCACTGCGCATGCCTGTCACACCTAGAGAGGACACACAGTACACAAAACCTTCAGCTTCTGCTGCAATTTCTTTAATGCGTTGTTCTGAGGTAGGAGCGATTAAAGAAATCACCGCAACCCCATGCGCCTTAGCATGATGGGCTAATTCTTGTTTTTCCTCAAATGGACAGTCTGGTACGATGACCCCCTGGATTCCCACTTCTTCACAACGTGTCATGAAACTTTCAACACCGTACACATAAATGGGGTTCAGATAGGTCATGAATACAAGAGGTATCGTCAATGCATCTGTACCTGTACGCAAACGTTGGACCATCTCAAAAATGTCATCTGTCGTTACACCTGTGGATAAAGCACGTTCACTGGCTGCTTGAATCACAGGGCCTTCTGCCACTGGATCCGAAAAGGGAATACCGATTTCAATCAAGCTTGCCCCCGCCTTCTCCATAATGCGAATATATTTTTCTGTTGTATCAATCCCTTGGTCACTGGCCGTAATAAAAGGGATAAATGCTTTCTTTGTAAAAGCCTGTGCTATTGTTATGTTATTCATGTAAATTCACCCCTCTGTATCTTGCCATGGCTGCTACGTCTTTATCGCCACGTCCGGATAAGCAAATAATGATACTTTCATCAGGACTCAAAGTAGGTGCTAATCGCATAGCATATGCTACAGCGTGCGCACTTTCAATGGCTGGAATAATCCCCTCCATACGAGATAAATATTCAAATGCATCCACCGCTTCATCATCTGTGATTGGCACATATTGAGCACGACCACTATCATGCAAATAAGCATGTTCTGGACCTATGCCTGGATAATCTAAGCCCGCAGAAATAGAAAATACTGGTGCAATTTGCCCATATGTATTCTGACAGAAGTAGGATTTCATACCATGGAAAATACCAACCGTACCTTTTGTCATGGTTGCTGCATGTTCTTCCGTATCAATCCCTTTACCTGCCGCTTCACAGCCGATGAGTTGAACCCCTTCATCAGGAATAAAATGGTAGAACATACCGATGGCATTACTACCGCCACCCACACAAGCCAACACAGCCGCTGGTAATTTACCTTCTTTTTCTAAAATTTGCTCCCGTGCTTCACGACTAATAATGGACTGAAAGTCACGAACCATCATAGGGAACGGATGAGCCCCCATCACAGACCCTAGCACATAGTGCGTATCTGCCATACGATTTGTCCATTCTCGCATCGTTTCAGATACAGCATCTTTCAAAGTACCTGTTCCAGAAGTAACAGGATGTACTTTGGCACCTAATAATTCCATACGGTATACGTTTAAAGCTTGACGCTCGCAGTCTTCTTGTCCCATGAAAATTTCGCATTCCATGCCCATTAAAGCTGCTACTGTGGCAGTGGCTACGCCATGTTGACCGGCACCCGTTTCTGCAATCACTCTAGTTTTACCCATCCGTTTCGCTAATAGCATTTGACCTAGTACATTATTTAATTTGTGGGATCCCGTATGGTTTAAGTCTTCTCGTTTTAGGTAAACTTTAGCGCCTCCTAAATCTTTTGTCATTTGTTCTGCATAATATAACAAAGACGGACGTCCTGTATAGGACACATGTAAATCTTCTAATTCTTTGATAAAATCTGGATCGTTTTTATATGTTTCATAGGCTTCTTCTAGCTCAATGATGGCATTCATTAATGTTTCAGGCATGAATTGTCCACCAAACTCGCCAAAATAGCCATGGCGATGTGTTGTCATAGTCTATCTCCTTAATTATTTGTTACTATCTTAATTATGTGTGCCATAGTTTGCATTTTCTTAGCATCTTTTTGACCATTTGTTTCTAGACTACTACTCATATCTAGTCCGTACGGTTGAAGTCGCCGAATAGCACGTGCTACATTATGTAATCCTATGCCTCCTGCTAAATAGTAAGGTATCTGTATACCTTCTAACAATGACCAATCTATGGTTTGACCTGTACCACCTCTCGTTGTCTTAGAATAGGCATCAACCACTAATCCATCAATCGGTGCTCGTTCCCATTGCAGAACATCCTCTTCTGTCTGCACTTGAACAGCTTTCCAGATTTCAACGGATCCTAATTGTTCTTCCTCTAACTGATTCCGTAATGATTCAATATACTCTAGGTCTTCGTCTCCATGTAATTGGATCACTGAAAGTGGTACTGTCTTGGCACTCTCTACGATATTGGATATCGTTTCATTCACAAATACACCTACAGGCGAGATTAGCCTATCATCGGTTGTATCTTGTAAAGTATTTTGTAAACCATCGACAATGGAATGCGCTTGTTCCATCGTCACTTGGCGTTTGCTAGGAGCAAACACAAAGCCTACATAATCTGGCTGTGTTTCTATCACAGTTGGTACTGCATCTATTTGCGATATTCCACAGAATTTGACCTTAGGTTGATTTTTGATAGGTCCATATAACTCAGCTAGTTTAGCCACTTTATCTGTGGATTTCATGAAGCTTTCACCCATGAGGGCTGCATGAATATTGTTATCTCTTAAACATTGAATATCTTCAGCTGTATCAAGTCCGCTTTCAGATACGAAAATCACTGAATCATCTACTAGATTCCGTAGGCGAATACTGTTGTTCACATCCACCGTAAAATCTTTTAGATTCCGGTTATTCACTCCAATGATGCGGGCCCCTATATGCACAGCTCGTAACACTTCTGTTTCGTCGTGAGCCTCAACCAAACAGGATAGTCCTAAGCTATCTGCTAGTTTGTGAAAGCGCCCCATCGTCTCATCATCCAAGATGGCAGCAATCAGCAATATAGCCGAGGCGCCCCATAGTTTTGCTTCATAGATTTGGTATTCATCGATAATGAAATCTTTACGTAGTACAGGAATCTGTACCGCTTTTGCAATCTCTTGTAAATACTGGGGACTGCCTAAAAAGAAATCTGGCTCTGTCAATACGGAGATGGCAGCAGCTCCTGCCATTTCATAGTCCTTTGCTATGTCTAAATAAGGAAAGTGTTCTGCAATAATTCCTTTCGAGGGAGATGCTTTTTTTACTTCACATATAAAATTAAAATCTAATTCTTGTAATGCCTGTTCAAACGGAAAATTCTTCGTAATTGGCATGTTTTTTACTTGCTGTTGCAACTCTGACAAGGGTAACTTCGCTTTCGCTTCCTGTACCCGTTTTTTTGTAGCTGCTACAATCTTATCTAATATCATATAGGTATCTCTATTTCTATCCTACTATCAAACATTCTGAGATGCTTTCACAAATTTTGAAAGTGCCTCTGCTCCCGCACCGGAATACAGTAATTCTTCTATCGTTTTAAATGCCTCTTCTAAGGTAACAGAGCCATCTTTAGCTAGGTAGTATGCCATGCCCGCATTGAGTATGACTGCCGTAGCACGACCACTTCTATCCTTACCTTCTAGTAAATTTCGTGTGATTTCAGCATTTACCTGTGCATCGCCTCCTACGAGTTCATCTGGTGTGGCATAGGTAAAGCCATACTCCTTAGGATCTAGCTCATAGGTCTTGAATGTTCCATGGTCAATTTCGCACACTGTCGTTGTCCCTGTGGCTGTAATTTCATCTAGTCCGTCACTACCATATACGACGGCGCCTCGATGTACGCCTAAATTAGATAAGACCTGTGCCAATGGTTCTACTAAAGAACGATTGTACACACCCATCAATTCAACTGTAGCCCCTGCTGGGTTTGCCAAAGGTCCTAAGATATTAAATACTGTTCTGACCCCCATCGATTTTCGTACAGGCCCTGCATATTTCATAGCTTCATGGTACACAGGAGCAAACATAAAGCAAATATTCGCTTCCTCTAAGACCTGTCTATTTTGCTCTCCATTCAGTTCTAGTTTCACACCCAGTGCTTCTAGTACATCAGCAGCACCGCATTTGCTAGACACACTACGGTTACCATGTTTAGCGATCGGAATCCCCGCTGCCGCTAATAGGATAGCGGACGTCGTAGAGATGTTGAAAGTACTACTACCATCTCCACCTGTACCTACGATTTCTACTACTGTATTATCATGTGGGACAGAACCCGCTTTTTCTCGCATGACTTCAGCGAAAGCAGTAATCTCTGTCACGCTAGGGCCCTTTGCTTGTAATCCTCCTAAGAAAGCTGCCATAGGCACTTCCTGTACGTCTCCGCTCATAATCGCATTCATCGTTGCTTTTGCCACTTCATATGGCATATTTTTCCCCTCTGTTACGAGGCGTATTGCTTGTTGTATCATCTATATTTTCTCCTACTACTAACTCGTCTTAATCTAACATATTCATATACATAACAACTATGCTAGACTATATATTCCTATTTATATTTCATTTATCCTTGTGTATTTCTATCTCCTAGGATATCTACTACTTAATAGCATGGTGTTCTAAGAAATTCTTCACCATTTGTGTTCCATGTGGTGTCAAAATAGATTCTGGATGAAATTGCACGCCGTAAATCGGATGGGTTTTATGTTCCATGGCCATAATTTCTCCATCTGATGTACGAGCTGTCACCACTAGTTCATCTCCTAGGGTATCTTCTAATACCGCTAAGGAATGGTATCGTGCTACGGGAAATTCTTGAGGAATGTCTTTCCACAGTATGGATGGATGACATTGGCTCGCCATGCTTTGTTTGCCGTGCATCACTTCTTTCGCATATCCTACGGTAGCCCCGAACACTTCCCCCATTGCTTGATGGCCCAAGCAGATGCCTAAGATAGGAAATTCTCCTTGGCATGTACTTAATAATTCTTCGTACACACCTGCATCTTTTGGTCGTCCCGTTCCCGGTGAAAGGATGACACATTCTGGTGAAAGTGCTCGAATTTCTTCTACCGTCATTTCATCACTGCGGATGACTTTAATATCTTTCACTAAAGAACCAATTAATTGGTAAATATTGAAAGAAAAACTATCGTAATGATCGATAAGTAATACCATGTTACACCTCCTGTGCCATTGTGATGGCAGTCACCATAGATTGTGCTTTGTGGATCGTTTCATTGTATTCGTTCACAGGCACACTATCTCGCACAATACCACCGCCAGACCGAACGAAGACACGTCCCTCTTTTGCCATTGCCATGCGGATACCGATACACACATCCATATTGCCGGAAAAATCTAAGTATCCTACAGCACCGCCGTAAACACCACGAGGGCTTTTCTCTAATTCTTGTAAAATCTGAATGGCACGAATCTTAGGTGCTCCCGATAAGGTACCTGCTGGTAAGGTTGCGCCAATGGCATCTAAAGCATCAAACTCTTCTCGTAACGTCCCTTTCACGGTGCTTGTTAAATGGATAACATGCGAGAACCGTTGCAATTGATGTAAGTCTTCTACTTGCACAGATCCGAACTCACATACTTTGCCAATGTCGTTACGTCCCAAATCGACAAGCATATTATGTTCCGCTAATTCTTTTTCATCCTGAATTAACTTGGCTTCTTGCGCTCTATCTTCCTCTTCATTTTTCCCCCTTGGTAAGGTACCTGCAATAGGGAATGTGTAGACGTTTCTATCTTGTAATTTCACCAATGTTTCTGGAGAAGCACCTGTTAATTCTACAGACTTACCACTCATATAGAACATATACGGAGATGGGTTCATCGTTCGTAGTACACGGTACGCATTCAGTAAGCTTCCTTTGAACTTGGCCTCTCTACGGTTAGATACCACCGCTTGGAAAATATCTCCTTCCGTAATATAATGTTGTGTTTTTCGTACTACTTCTTGGTATTCTTCAGATGTAAACTCAGATGTAAATTCACTTTCTAGAACCCCACGTTCAATGTCGGCTTCTTCGCCTTCTTTCACTAAGTCCGCTAAAGCTTGTAATTCCAATTGAGTACGCTCATAATTGCGCTCTATATCATCTGTACGCACATGACCGATAATATAAATTTTATTCTTGTAATGGTCGAAAGCAATGACTTTATCGAAGAGCATAAGGTCTACATCGTTAACCATGCTCGTATCGGTATCACTGATATGTCGATCTAACGTAGGTTCTAAGTAGCGAATGTATTCATAGGCGAAGTATCCTACAAAGCCACCTGTAAAAGTTGGCAATTCTTCCAATCTAGGGCTTCTATATTGACTTAAGATATTTCGTATTTCTTCGGCTGGATTATGACATGTAAATGTGCGTGTCATATCTCCTTTGATCGTCATAGTATGGTTTTTACAAGTTACTTCTAACAAGGGATTGTAACCCAAGAACGAATATCGTCCCCAGTGATGTGTATTATCTGCACTTTCCAATAAGAAGGTATGGGCGCTCACCTTTTTTAATGCTTTCAGTACCGAAATAGGTGTACGAATATCCGATAATAATTCTACATACACCGGTACGATATCATAGCCTTGTCCTAATTCTTTCACTGTTTCTAATGCTGGTTTCATAGGTCCTCCTGCAACAAAAAAACTCGCCCTAGACATATACGTCAAGGACGAGTTCATATGCTAAATAACTGCACGAATGTACAGAAAGATTCATATAAATCGCGGTACCACCTTGTTTGAATGCATGCATTCCCCTTTGCAGGATACTATCATATCCCTCACGATTAACGCTCATGACACGTTATGCTATACTAGGACGAAATGTCCGTTCCCCATACCCTCGGTGGTCCATTTAATAGACTGCGTTCTGCGGGGCTCTCAGCTACCCCCACTCTCTGGAAGTGCACGTTCTATTTTTATCTCCACCTCATCGGTTTGTTAGGCGAGTATTAAATTATGTAACTATACTAACACAGTAAAAAACATTTGTCTACCATAAATTGACAATATACTGTAATTTTTATAGGAATACCCTGAAGAACCCATAGATATTCCCTATGGGTATACATTTTGTAACTATAACATTACAAATCCGACATCTGTTTATTAGCAACCTTCGTTATATAAAAATTAATTCCTTCAACTTATCCTATAGCCTTTAAAATCTTACTATTCAGTGACAGTCGGGCTCACAGCAATCGCTTTAAAAGATCTACTTCCACTTGCCCTGGCGCCGATGCTTGTCCCAGTGTGCTAAAGGTCAAACAATTGCCGAACACATTGCCACACGTCCGTGTCATCTGTCCTAACTGTCCCATAGACATGGTAATCCGTGGCAACTGAGGATACCTTTCCGTTAACTCCTTTGTAAATTGTAATACTGAAAGTACATCATCATTTGTGGTTGGCATGAGTGCAAACTTAATCACCTCTGCACCGATAGATACCATACGTTCTGCATAGGTATGTAAGGTTTCTATGTCTAGCGTATTTTGAAAGTTATGATAACTCATCACTGTTTGAATCTCTTGTTGATGGGCTTGTTTCATAATAGCACCGATGGTCTCTGTGTACGCAAATAGTTCTACATCGATAGCTTGTACTAAGTTTTGATCTACAATTGCTTGTAATAGGTTGGTGTAATTATCACCATGTAACGGCGTTTCTCCACCTTCAGCTAGCGTACGCCATGTGAATAACATAGGTATGCCTGCAACATTACTTTCTATTTGCTCAACTATATTTAATATCTTTTCAATATAGTCGACCTCTCCAACCTTCACCTGTCGCATCCACATATCTGCGCGCAGTTCAATAATATCTACCTCTGCTTGCACAGCATTATGCACCTGTGAAAGTATATCTTCCAACGATGGTCCTACTATAGGAACACAGATAGCACAGGTATTAACTTGTATAGGGCTCTGAGAAAGTTGTTTTGTCATTCTTATCTCCTAGTACTTATGATATCTACTTAGTTTCAGCTGGCGTTGTTTTCACAATAAACGCAAGAGCAATGACATGACCTATCCACACTGCTCCCATAATATATAAGGCCATCGGCATATTGCGCATGCTGTAGGCTCCAATGCCCAATAAAATAGACACAGACACCAAAATATTAATCTTAGTGCGCATTGGCATGCCACTTTTATTTTTAAAGGGTTCTACATAGTTTGCATAGAGCTTAGAGTTTACAAACTTCTCATGGAATCGTTTAGAACCCCTAGCAAAACAAAATACCGCGAATAAATAAAACGGTACCGTTGGCAATAAAGGCAATACAATTCCCAACGATCCTAAGCCAAAACTAATGGCACCTAATGTTATCCAAATATAGCGAATCACACCCGTTGATTCTTGTACTTCTTTTGTTTCTTTTTCTTTCAATTGTCACTCCTATATAACATATAACGATATTTTACTTATTATTGTTATTTGTACTATGAGATTAGGTATTATTCTAATTCATACAGTATATTTTTATTTTGATTTTCAAGATAACTTACAAAAAATGATGATATACATATCAGTCTGTATATCATCATTTTTAAGCTTCTTAATATAGATTTTTATCAGATAAAATATCACACAACTGTAGAAGCTTATATTTCATTTATTCCTCCATATTTAAAAATTTCGGAATATCTCCTTTGCTTATACTTTCAACCTCAAAATCCGAAGGAATATTCAATTTTTTATTTTCATCAAATATTTTAGAAATTTTATTTGTTGCCACTTCATCAAACTTAAATTCTGTTAAGAAACTTGACGTCGCCATAAATACCTCCTTCTTATAACTTACAGACTATATACGTATTATCTCACTTTATAATTATTTCATCAACAGAAATATTTTAAAAATGACTACTCTTATGAACGACATATGATATTGTCATAGTATAAACATAAATGAATTTGTCAAAGC
>CAUUIH010000023.1:0-12820 GCA_963545165.1 uncultured Veillonella sp. | reverse complement strand
CCTAAAGAATGGTTGATGGCCCCAGAATCCTATGGAAAAGAGGGACTTTCACCGGCGGAAATGAATACGTACACGAATGATATGAATGCCTTATTAAAATACTTTAAGGTTAATATTGGAGAAGATAGAGATATTGATTACTCTAGCGATACAACTCCAGCAAAGATACGATTACGGAATGTAGAACTATTACATACTCTAGCAGATAGTAAATATGGTACGATGACAACGGCAGGAACTATGACCTATGATATAAAAGGGGTTCAATCTCCCGCCTATCTGCGGATAGCATTAGTAGGAACACCAAACTATTTTACAACAATTGTTATGGGTACCAGCGAAGTAGAAAGAACATTCTTTAAACCATACTTCTTGCAAATGTTACAACATATCAAGTAAGCCTACTTATCCACAAAATCGATGTTTTCGATGGATAGCAAGGCTCGTTTAATGGACAGCCCTCCGGTATACCCTGTGAGGGCTTTTCCTTTGCCTAACACACGATGGCAGGGGATGATAAGAGAGAGTGGGTTGGCGCCGACAGCTGACCCGATGGCTTGGGCTCCTTTTGGGGTAGGTGAGTTAAATACACGTTGGCTTAGCTCGCCATAGGTAAGGGATGCACCGTAGGGGATGTGCTGTAACTGGGACCATACTTTTTGTTGGAAGGCTGTGCCTTGAGGTGCTAAGGGAATAATCATCGTTGGGACTTGTCCGACGAAGTATTGATCTAGCCATTGGATAGTTTGTCGTAAAATAGGGGAAGATATAGTTTCATCTATGACTACTGGCTCTTGGAACGTGATAGATTGGGTAGGAAAGGTGAGCCCAACTAATGCTGACGCGGTGGCATATAGAGTAAGAGTGCCCAAAGGGCTTTCATAAGTAGTATAATTAATGGACATATAGGTACTCCTTATAGAGGTATGCAAATAAAGTACAATAGAAGTATGAAAAATAGCTACACTTCGATACCATTACATGCTATACTAGTGATATGTTATAAATGTCTTATTGGTAATGAAAGGGGACAACTATGAAACAAGTGTATACAGAGCAAGCACCAGCAGCATTAGGACCATACTCTCAAGCATATGTAGCTAATGGATTTGTGTTCATTTCTGGTCAAGGCGGTATTGATCCAGCACAAGGCGCTCTAGTAGAAGGTGGCGTAGAAGCACAAACATTGCAAGCGATGAAAAACATCGAAGCTATCTTAAAAGAAGCTGGCACTGATTTTTCTAAAGTTGTAAAAACAACATGCTTTTTAGCAGATATGGGTGACTTTGCTAAATTTAATGCTATTTATGCTGAGTATTTTACCTCTAAACCAGCTCGTAGTTGTGTGGCAGTCAAAACATTACCAGCTAACTTCTTAGTAGAAGTAGAAGTGATTGCCCTAGCAGAATAGTATATCGTATTATACCATAAGCGGTCTAATACATACTAAAAAGCTGTTACATTATCCTTGTAATGTGGCAGCTTTTTGCTTATGGTCAAATGGTGTGACGAAAGTAGTGATAGAATAGGTGGAATTATGTTAAACAAACCCAAATATTTAAGTACGGTGAAAGCCATTATACATATTATTCTTGGCTCTACTGTGTTTGCAGTAGGGGTGCAGGGATTCATTGTACCTCACAAATTATTGAGTGGAGGTATTAGCGGTCTTAGCTTGATTATTTATTATGTGACACAAGGTATATTAAGTTTAGGTTCTATTAACTTTCTTTTGAATATACCAGTACTGTACGCAGCATGGAGATGGTTAGGACGTTGGCACCTAGGAATTACCATATTAGGGACCATCATTATGTCGACCTTGATTAATCTATTGGCTCCATTGGCGACATTGGAATTAACTCACAATCCAATCATTGGCGGTATACTAGGGGGCTTATTTTCTGGATTAGGACTTGGTATCGTTTACCGTGGTGGCGGTAATACAGGTGGTATGGATCCCATTGCTATGATTATTCGAAATCGCTTTGGGCTACAAATTGGAAGTATCTTATTCGGCATCAACATGATGATTCTTATTGTGGGTGCTATTGTTATCAATATTGAAGCGGCAGCTACTACTTTGATTAGTACCTATTTAGCAGCGATGGTAACAAATAAGGTAATTACTGGTTTTAACCAACGGAAGGCGATGTTTATCATTTCCTATAAACCAGTGACGATTTGTAATTTAATCATTGATAAAATTGGTCGTGGCGCGACCATTTTGAACGGAGAAGGCGCCTATACACATCAGCCTAAACAGGTTATTATGGTAGTAGTTAGTTTATTGCAAGTAGCTCGATTGAAAGCAGCTGTAGAAGCAGAAGATCCAACCGCATTTATGGTCATTACCGATGCGGCAGAAGTCATTGGTACGGGATTCTCGGCACGATCTACGAATGGAGCTGTAGAACGGGTATTGCAAACATGCGACCCTGTAAAAGCCGCTGAAGCGGAACAAATGATTCATGAAGTGCAAATGGCAAGAAATGAAATCCCTTCCAAAGAACATAAGGAGGAACAATAATATGGTACACCCATTGGCAGGACAACCTGTAAAAAAAGAAGATTTGATTCATGTAGATACAGTTGTAAAAGACTTTTTTCGGATTATTCCTAGATATGATGCACCAGAAGAACGAGTAAGTTTTGGCACCTCTGGACATCGTGGGATTGCCTCTAAAGGGACTTTCAATGAACTCCATGTAGCAGCCATTGTACAAGCAATTTGTGATGTGCGACAAGAATTTGGCGCTACAGGTCCTTGTTATATTGGACAAGATACACATGCCTTATCGCAACCAGCCTTGCAAGTAGCCATTGAAGTTTTGTTGGGAAATCGTGTGAAAACTCGTGTGGATGCGCATCGTGAATTTGTACCTACTCCAAGTGTATCTCGTGCTATTTTGCGACACAATGCAAATACACCGGTAGATAATGTGGCAGATGGGATTATTATCACACCGTCTCATAATCCGCCAGAACATGGTGGTATTAAATACAATCCGCCTCATGGAGGCCCAGCAGATACAGCAGTGACAAAGCGGATTGAAGCGTTAGCTAACGAATATTTGCAAAAAGGATTAGATAATATTCAACGATTCTCCTTTCATCATCTAGTGGGGGCTCATGAAAGCGCTCATTGTGGTTGCTGTCATCATGAAGAAGAAAAAACAGTAGCACCTGCTGCGATTTCCGTAGAGGAAGCGGGACAATACTTAGAACCTTATGACTTTAAAATGGCCTATGTAAAAGAATTGCCTCAGATTATCAATATGAAGGCGATTCAACAAGCCAATCCGAAAGTATTAATTAATGCCTTAGGTGGTAGTGGTGGAGCTTATTGGCATGCCATCGCAAAAGAATATAATCTAAACTTTACCATTATCAATAGTGACTATGATCCAACATTTAGCTTCATGTCCTATGACCATGATGGAGCGATTCGTATGGACTGTTCTTCCCCCTATGCTATGGCAGAGGTGGCGAAACATTTAGGTGATCATGTACTAGCTATTGGAAATGATCCGGATTATGATCGGCATGGCATTGTCACTAAAGAAGGTTTGTTAGCACCAAATCAATATTTAGTAGTAGCAGCTAAATATTTGAATGAAACTCGTCCGTGGGAAGGGAAAGGTGTTGGTAAAACAGCCGTTGTTACTGGCTTGATGGATGCTTATTGCAAAGATTCTAATCATCCAGTGTATGAAGTGCCAGTAGGTTTTAAATATTTTGCGCCTTTATTATTTGATGGACGCATTGGACTAGGAGCTGAGGAAAGTGCGGGAGCATCCTTCTTGCAACACGATGGATCTGTATGGACTACCGATAAGGATGGTATCATTTTAGGCTTGTTAGCGATAGAGATGGTAGCAACGACGGGAAAAACTCCAGCACAACACTATATAGATATAACCGCACAATGGGGAACGCCAGTGTTCCAACGTGTGGATATGCCTTGTACAGCGGATATCAAAAATGCTTTAAAGGGTATGAAACCGAGTGATGTGACTATGACAGAATTAGGGGGAAGTCCAATTTTGGATATTCGTACCACCTCGTTGTTTGAAGATCAACCTATTGATGGGGTTAAAATTGTGACGGATACAGGTTGGTTTGTAGCACGCCCATCAGGAACAGAAAATTTATATAAAATGTACGCAGAGTCCTATTTAGGTGAAGACGGACTGGTACGTCTAATGGAAGATGGTAAACGCATTATTGAAGGCTTAGTAACAATAACTGACTAATTCGAAACGGTCTGAAACAAGTCTATGAAGAGCAAAGGATTCTATAAGTTTATTACACCTGTTCTTGTATGTGCTGTGTGTAACTGATATAATTAATAAATATGGTCTATGTATAATGAACTTAGTATTCTGATGACAGACTATTGACAATCACTTGTTATAATCATGAAATACCACATATGGAGGTGGTGGAATGACAGTATATTTATGGGCCTTTGTCATTGCTCTCGTAGTAACATATATTTGCACGCCTTTAGTGAAACAATTCGCCGTTAAGGTAGGTGCTATTGATAAACCAGATGCACGTAAGGTGCATCAAGTGTCGATTCCACGCTTAGGGGGATTGGCTATCTATATTGGCTATATGGTATCTTTGCTGTATAGTGTGAAAGATGTGTCTTCTGTAAAAGGATTGATTGTAGGTTCCATCATCCTAGTAGCAGTAGGTATTTGGGACGATATTAAGCAAATCGGACCGAAAACGAAATTGATGGGACAAATTTTGGCGGCTCTCATGTTGCCACTATTTGGTAATGCTGTGCATTTCATTAGCATTGGTGACCATTTATTGTACTTAGAGTATCTTGCCATTCCTTTGACGGTATTTTGGATTGTAGGATTTACGAATATTGTGAATCTCATAGATGGTTTAGATGGATTGGCAGCAGGGATTTCTCTTATTGCATGTATTACGATTTGTATCGTGACTTTGCAAATGGGACAAATTGAATTGGCATGCATTACCTTGGCATTGGCTGGGGCAGCTTGTGGATTCTTGCGCTATAACTTTAATCCTGCCAAAATATTCATGGGTGACACAGGCAGTATGTTATTGGGCTATACTATGGCGGCTATTTCCGTCATGGGTAGTGTGAAAACAGCAGCAACTGTAGCATTGGTGGTACCAGTTATCGTATTGGGGTTGCCAGTTTTAGATACTTTATTTGCCATTGTACGTCGACGTATTAATGGACGTCCAGTATTCCAACCAGATAAAGGACATTTGCATCATCGTCTATTGGCGATGGGGCTCACACAAAAGCAAGCGGTGTTGTTGATGTATGCTATCACGGCACTCTTAGGTTGCGTGTCTATCGTAGCGGCGAAAGCCAACTTTGTTATCGGAGTCTTGCTAGTGCTTGTCATACTCTGTGCATGCGTGTGGACAGCAACGAAAATTGGGATTATATCCAAAGACAACGACGTTCGTAAATAGCTGTGCAAAACGCCAGCAGCGCCTCAGAAGATTTTCTGAGGGGCATATGGCGTTTTTTATTACTTCATAAATTAAGATCGCGGCATATTCCTTCACAAACGGTATTTCATAATGTTTGTTCAGGAACATGCCGCGGTCTTTTTGCATTTGCTTAATGCTAGTAATAAAATGCCATATGCCTTTGGCAATCTGCATCGTGGCTCATGGCGTTTTGCTTCGTACTTGCTCACTCTGTAGGGAGAGGGATGTCAGGACGCTTTGCTTATGGCATTTTGGTTGGGTGTACTTCTTTATAGTTTCTACTAGTATGGAAGGCTTGTACATGATACAATAGAGATAATTGAAAAAGTTTAATAAAGTGATTTAGGAAAGCTTGTGTATGATAGCTTTCATGGTAAAGGAAGTAAACGAAATATGTGGGAGGTACTATGTTAAAAGTCATGACCATATTTGGGACACGTCCTGAGGCAATTAAGATGGCGCCTGTTGTTAAGGCTTTGGAAGCGGCGCCTGATATGGAGTCCATTGTGACGGTAACGGCGCAGCATAGAGAGATGTTAGATCAGGTGTTGCATTTGTTTTCTATCACTCCTGATTATGATTTAAATATTATGAGCCAAGGGCAAACGTTGTATGATGTCACTTGTCGTGCTTTGATGGGCTTACAAGAGGTACTGAAAAAAGCAAAGCCTGACGTAGTGCTTGTTCATGGCGATACAACAACTACTTTTGTGGGAGCCTTAGCAGCATTCTATGAAGGAATTCCTGTAGGTCATGTGGAGGCAGGTCTTCGGACAGGTAATATTTACTCCCCATTTCCAGAGGAGATGAATCGCAAGTTGACGGGGGCTATTGGGACTTACCATTTTGCACCGACGACTACATCAGAAGCAAATTTGTTGAAAGAAAATATTAATCCAGATCACCTGTATGTCACGGGAAATACGGTTATTGATGCGTTGCAAACGACAGTAAAGGATGATTATACCTTCAAAGAAGAGTTGTTGAACACCATCGATTATGTGAACCAAAAAGTTATTTTGGTGACTACTCATCGTCGGGAAAATTTAGGGGATCCAATGCGTAATGTGTATGAGGCTATTCGAGATATTATTGGGGAACATGAAGACGTAGAAGTCATCTTCCCAATGCATAGAAATCCAAAGGTACGCAGTATTGTACAAGAAGTGCTAGGCCATATGCCACGTGTACACCTCATTGAGCCATTGGAATATGAACCATTTGCGAACTTAATGGATCGTACCTACCTGATTATGACGGACTCTGGTGGGATTCAAGAGGAAGCGCCATCCTTGGGGAAACCTGTACTCGTTCTTCGCGACACCACAGAGCGTCCTGAAGCGGTCCAAGCCGGTACGGTAAAATTGGTAGGTACTGACAAAGCGACTGTGTACGCTACAGCAAAAGAGTTGATTACGAATGCAGACACCTATACGGCTATGTCAAATGCAGTGAATCCTTATGGAGATGGCTTAGCATCAGGACGGATTATTCAGGCGTTACGGCATGAATTTTTTGAAGATCAAGAAAAACCATCTTCTTTTGGAAAATAATAGCCCATGCATGCATTCTAGGTATAATTAAGTTGATATCTACTTTCATTGACGGCACAAGTAAGAAATGCATGCAGTTTTGAATCAAATTATATGAAAAGTTTTGATAGATATAAAATTTATATATTGTTAAAACTGTTTTCATTGGTGGTATAATTTACCGTGTTAGAGGCGTAGGAGGTATGTCTATGGGGAAAGAAAAATCAGAACTATGGATGGCTATCTCTAAAGCATCTACCACAGGGTTTACCATACTTTGTTCTATCGGTATCTGTATGGGTCTTGGTTATGCCGTTGATCACTTCCTGGGAACGCACCCTTGGGGACTGCTCCTAGGTGGATTAATCGGTGGATTTCTAGGTCTATATGGTGTCATACGTCAATGTATGTAAGGAGACTGTATGAAAGAATATATAACCTATATCAAAAGTCATTGCCGATGGATACTTTCAGTGGCTATACTAGGTGTAGTTGTGTTATGGCTACTAGATTGGTCTAATCATATTACTGGTTGGCTATGGGGGATTATGACCTATGTTGTATATTTCCTGTATTTAGCATTGCAAACCTATAAGATGAAAGACGCCACCTTAGAAGATGTAAAACGACGAGTTTGGATTGGTGTTATGAGCCGGTTTAGCTTAATTGTGTTGTTAGTGGGCATCAGCACACAAATACCTTCGATTTCCATGAAAGGTGTATTAGGCGGAATTTGTGTGTTTGTTCCCATGCAATATATTGAGTATAGTATGTATGTACGTCAACGTATTAGGTAATCATCTATGTGAAAGGGGGTGGGAATATGGAGTTGCATGCAGGGCATCATCATGTTGTTCAATGGATGGGTACATCTTTTAACATGGATACGTTGTATATGACGTGGCTAGTGATGGGGATTATTATTGTGGTTACCCTATTAGCTACGCGATCACGTGCTATGGTACCACAAGGGATTCAAAATGTGATGGAAAGCGTGTTAGAAGGATTGACTGGTCAGTTTAAAACAAACTTAGGCAATCAATGGAAGTTTTTAAGCTCCATACTATTTACGTATTTTCTATTTATTTTGGTAAGTAATGAGTTGGGATTGATTCCAAGTCCGCATATCTTGGCATCGCCAACAAATGACATTAATACGACCTTGGGACTTGCCATTTCAAGCTCAATTCTTGTATGGATTGTAGGTTTGAAAGTAAAAGGAATTGGCTATTTTAAGCATTTTGTGCAGCCATTTAAATTATTTATAATCATCAATTTAATGGAAGAAATAGCGAAACCTGTCACATTAGCATTCCGTTTGTTTGGTAACATACTAGCGGGGGAAATTCTTTTAGAATTATTATATGCATTGGTACCCTATGTACTTCCTATCGTATGGTTAGCCTTTAGTCTAGCAATCGGTATTATTCAAGCGTTTATTTTTGCCATGCTCGTTACCTCATATTTGGGGATGACAATTGGAGATGGACATTAATAGTTTAGGAGGAAATCATAATGGAATTATTATTAGCAAAAGCGTATGTATTGGTTGGTTCTGCCATTGGCGCTGGTTTAGCAATTGGTTTAGCTGCGATTGGTGCAGGTATTGGTGACGGTCTTGTATCTGGTAAAGCTTTAGAAGGTATGACTCGTCAACCAGAACAATCTGGTAAATTGTTCACAAATATGTTAATTTCTGTAGGCTTGATCGAAGCGGTGCCTATTATTGCAGCCGTTATCGCGATTGTATTAGTATTCGCAAATCCATTGGTAGACTTACTTAAATAATAGACATTAGCTAAGAGGAGGTATGACCGTTGGTAGATTTAAACGGCACACTCGTACTTCAGATTTTAAACTTTATCGTGCTAGTGTTGATTTTAGCAAAGTATGCGTATAAACCGTTATTGCAAACTATGGAAGAGCGGAAACGCCGCATTGAAAATGATCTTACCAGTGCAGAACAAGCTAGAGAAGAAGCTGCTAAGTTGAAAGCTGAATATACAGCGCAATTGCAAGAAGCTCGTAGAGAAGCGCAAGAAATTATCGAGACCGCAAAACAACAAGCAGAAGCAGAATCACAAGCACAAATCAAAGAGTTACGAGCTCAACTAGTGAAAGAAAAAGAATTGGCCCGTCAAGAAATTGAACGGGAACGGGAAAAAGCAATGCAACAAATTCGCGCAGAAGTGGTGAATTTGTCTGTACAAGTAGCTGGCAAATTAATTGGAAAAGATTTTTCCAGTGCTGATAATGTAGCTCTTGTAGAGGATACCATTGCAAAACTTGATAGTACAACTATAAGGTCGTGATACGATGAGTGTAGAAAGAATTGCAGAAACATATAGCTCCGCTATATTTGAATTAGGACAGGAATCAGGTTTGTTACCGCAATTTGATACAGATCTTTCCTATGTGCAAGATTTATTTTCCACCCATGAGGAATTACGCCAAATTTTAATCAATCCTATGTTAGAAGTAGCGGGAAAAAAGAAGATTTTAGAGCAAATCTTTAGTAGCGAAGTGCATCCATTGATTATGAATTTTCTCTATGTTATGGTGGACCGCCGTCGCAGTCCCTACATCATGGAAACAGCCCGTGCCTATGTGAAACGTTCCCGTGAAAGCCGTGGTATTTTGGAAGCGAAAGTGACAGTGATAGAACCACTTTCAGAAGCAATGCGTGAAAAAGTATTGAAAAAACTGCAAGACATCACTGGTAAAGAATGTGTCATTGAAGAACATGTGGATCCATCCATTTTAGGTGGCATGGTCATTCAAGTGGGAGACACTCGGATTGATGGAAGTATGGCTAGACGATTGGAAGAATTGAAAAAATCATTGCTTAATGCAAGTACCAATAAGATTGGGGTGAATGGTTAATTATGAAAATGACGCCTGAAGAAATTACTGCCATTATTAAACAGCAGATTCAGGACTATAATGTTGAATTAAACGTAGATGACGTAGGAACTGTTCTGGAAGTAGGGGACGGTATTGCGCATATCTACGGTCTTGAAAAAGCCATGGCTGGCGAATTGTTAGAGTTACCTCATGGCGTATATGGCATGGTACTCAACTTAGAACAAGATAATGTAGGCGCCGTTCTCCTAGGTAATGACTTCTTGATTAAAGAAGGTGATGAAGTGCGCCGTACAGGCCGCATCATGCAAGTACCTGTAGGAGATGGCTTAATTGGTCGTGTTGTAAATGCCCTTGGTCAACCTATCGATGGTAAAGGGGAAATCGTGGCGGAAACACATCGCCCTGTAGAATATCCAGCGCCTGGTATTGCAGACCGTAAATCTGTATTTGAGCCAATGCAAACTGGCTTGAAAGCCATTGACGCGATGGTGCCAATCGGTCGTGGTCAACGGGAGTTGATTATCGGTGACCGTGGTACTGGTAAAACAGCGATTGCTATCGATACGATCTTGAACCAAAAAGGACAAGATGTGATTTGTATCTATGTAGCAATTGGTCAAAAAGAATCTACCGTAGCTCGTGTGGTACAAAAATTAGAAGAAGCAGGAGCTATGGAATATACCATCGTTGTATCTGCAGGTGCTTCTGAAGGGGCTCCTATGCAGTACTTAGCACCATATTCTGGTGTGGCTATGGGTGAGCATTTCATGTACCAAGGTAAACATGTACTTTGCGTATATGATGATTTAACAAAACAAGCGGCTGCTTACCGTGCGATGAGTTTGTTATTACGTCGTCCTCCAGGACGTGAAGCGTATCCTGGTGACGTGTTCTACTTACACTCTCGTCTATTGGAACGCTCTGCGAAAGTATCTGATGAATTAGGTGGCGGTTCTATTACAGCGTTGCCAATTATCGAAACACAAGCAGGTGACGTATCTGCGTACATCCCAACGAATGTAATCTCCATTACAGATGGACAGATTTTCTTGGGTACAGATATGTTCTACTCTGGTGTTCGTCCAGCTGTTGACGTAGGGTTATCCGTATCTCGTGTAGGTGGTAGTGCGCAAATTAAAGCCATGAAACAAGTAGCAGGTAAATTGCGTTTGGAATTGGCACAGTACCGTGAATTAGCGGCCTTCGCTCAATTTGGTTCCGATTTGGATGCATCCACAAAAGCACAATTAGATCGTGGGGAACGCTTAACAGAAATGTTAAAACAACCACAATATTCTCCATTAAAAGTAGAAGAACAAGTGGTATGTTTATATGCAGGTATCAATGGCTATTTCAAACGTTTAGCTGTTCATGATGTACCAGCATTCCAAGATGCGTTATTACAATATGTACATGGAAATTATGCCAATATATTAGCATCAATTAGAGATACTAAGAAATTAGAAGAAGATACAGAAAAAACATTGCAAACTGCGATTTTAGAATGTATTGATGTCTTTGGTGCTACTCACGAATTATTACCAGAGGAGGCGTAATCTATGAGTAGTGCACAAGACTTACGTAAGCGTATAAAAAGTGTCACTAATACGCAGCAAATTACAAAAGCTATGAAAATGGTAGCATCTGCTCGTCTACGTCGTGCACAACAAAAAGCGAAAGGTACTGAACCTTATACAGAACGTCTCCGCCACATGTTGCATCAAAGCATGTCCTCCGTCGAAGGGAGCGAAGGATTACCATTACTTACAGTTCGTCCTGTGAAGAAGGTAGCCTATGTGGTGGTAGGTGCCGATAAAGGTTTGGCTGGTGCCTATACTAGTAATATCATTAAATACGTGCAAGCTTTACTCAAAGATAAGCCTGCGGAAGCCTATGGTCTATTCACAGTCGGTCGTAAGCCAACAGAATATTTTACAGGTCATGGCTATTCTGTAGTGTCTGATTTGCAAGGGTTTTCTGATAAACCAGGCTTTCATCATGCCCAAGATATTGTTGAACAAGTGAAAACCATGTTCTTATCTGGTGAAGTAGATGAAGTAGTATTGGTATACACTAAGTTTGTGAACTCCTTATTGCAAGAAGTGACTCATGAGCGCTTATTACCTCTTTCATTAGAAACAGATACAGAAGCAACTGGTGAAAGTTTATTCTACCCAGATCAAGGCTCTGTATTGGAACAATTGTTGCCAGCCTATGTGGAAAGCACTGTATATAATGCATTGCTACATGGGGCGGCTAGTGAATTAGGCGCCCGTATGACGGCCATGACATCCGCTACAGATAATGCAGGCGAATTGATTGGTACCTTGCACTTAGAATACAATAAGTTGCGCCAAGCAGGTATTACTAACGAAATTTCTGAAATCGTAGGCGGTGCAAACGCATTGCAATAATAGATAAAGGAGTATCTCGTATATGAGTACAAATATAGGTAAAGTAGTTCAGGTTATTGGACCGGTGGTAGACGTTGTCTTCCCAAAAGGTGAATTGCCTGCTATTTACAACGCAATTACTATTACAAAAGGCAGCGAACAAGAATCATCTAAGATTGTTGTAGAAGTGATGCAACATTTAGGTGATGATACAGTTCGTTGTGTAGCCATGAGCTCCACTGATGGATTGACTCGTGGTATGGAAGCAGTGGACACAGGTGCCGCTATTTCCGTTCCTGTTGGTGATGGTGTATTAGGTCGTATTTTCAACGTTTTAGGCGAAACAGTAGACCATGATCCAGCAGAAGTGAAAGTGAATGAACATTGGCCAATTCACCGTGCAGCTCCAAAATTTGATGAATTAGCACCAGAAACTAATATTTTAGAAACTGGTATCAAAGTCGTAGACTTGATTGCGCCATATGTAAAAGGTGGTAAAATCGGTCTATTTGGTGGTGCCGGTGTAGGTAAAACAGT